>CAUQXM010000023.1:0-23719 GCA_963522215.1 uncultured Streptococcus sp.
CTGGAGACTACTGGGGTAATGGAGCACAGTGGGCTACAAGTGCAGCTGCAGCAGGGTTCCGTACAGGATCTACACCTCAAGTTGGTGCGATTGCATGTTGGAATGATGGTGGATATGGACACGTAGCCGTAGTTACAGCTGTTTCATCATCGACAAGTATCCAAGTATCTGAATCAAACTATGGTGGAAACCGTACAATCGGAAATAAACGTGGATGGTTCAATCCTACTACGACTTCAGAAGGTTTTGTAACATACATCTATCCAAACTAATGAATGAAACAAAGAGGCTCGATTTGAGTCTCTTTTATGATTTATATAGTTACCTACTTTAAAAATCTACTAAAATCACTTGAAAATATTGAAAAAGTATGGTAAAATGAAACTTGTCGTGTGAACGATAATACTCATTCTTGATGAATTGTGAAGCTGTTGCCTTCGGGTCGTTTTGCAAGCTGAAATCAAGAAGAGGAAAAAAACAAAAAGGAGAAATACTCATGGCAGTAATTTCAATGAAACAACTTCTTGAGGCTGGTGTACACTTTGGTCACCAAACTCGTCGCTGGAACCCTAAGATGGCTAAGTACATCTTCACTGAGCGTAACGGAATCCACGTTATCGACTTGCAACAAACTGTAAAATACGCTGACCAAGCATACGACTTCATGCGTGATGCAGCAGCTAACGATGCAGTTGTATTGTTTGTTGGTACTAAGAAACAAGCAGCTGATGCAGTTGCTGAAGAAGCAGTACGTTCAGGTCAATACTTCATCAACCACCGTTGGTTGGGTGGAACTCTTACAAACTGGGGAACAATCCAAAAACGTATCGCTCGTTTGAAAGAAATCAAACGTATGGAAGAAGATGGAACTTTCGAAGTTCTTCCTAAGAAAGAAGTTGCACTTCTTAACAAACAACGTGCACGTCTTGAAAAATTCTTGGGTGGTATCGAAGATATGCCTCGTATCCCAGATGTGATGTACGTAGTTGACCCACATAAAGAGCAAATCGCTGTTAAAGAAGCTAAAAAATTGGGAATCCCAGTTGTAGCGATGGTTGACACAAACACTGATCCAGATGATATCGATGTAATCATCCCAGCTAACGATGACGCTATCCGCGCTGTTAAATTGATTACAGCTAAATTGGCTGACGCTATCATCGAAGGACGTCAAGGTGAAGATGCAGCAGCAGTTGAAGCAGAATTTGCAGCTTCAGAAGCTCAAGCAGACTCAATCGAAGAAATCGTTGAAGTTGTAGAAGGCGACAACGCTTAATTCATATAAATAGTAATTACCTAGGAGGGCGGGGCTTAGCCCGGCTCTCCTATTTTTAAAAAATATAGGAGAATCAAAATGGCAGAAATTACAGCTAAACTTGTAAAAGAGTTGCGTGAAAAATCTGGTGCCGGTGTTATGGACGCTAAAAAAGCGCTTGTAGAAACAGACGGTGACATCGAAAAAGCGATTGAATTGCTTCGTGAAAAAGGTATGGCTAAGGCAGCTAAGAAAGCTGATCGTGTTGCTGCAGAAGGTTTGACTGGTGTTTATGTTAACGGTAATGTTGCAGCAGTTATTGAAGTAAACGCTGAAACTGACTTCGTTGCGAAAAACGCTCAATTCGTTGAATTGGTAAATACTACAGCTAAAGTTATTGCCGAAGGAAAACCTGCTAACAATGAAGAAGCTCTTGCTTTGACAATGCCTTCAGGTGAAACTCTTGAAGCTGCATACGTATCTGCAACAGCAACTATCGGAGAAAAAATCTCATTCCGTCGCTTTGCATTGATTGAAAAAACAGACGCACAACACTTTGGAGCTTACCAACATAACGGTGGACGTATCGGTGTTATTTCAGTTGTTGAAGGTGGAGACGAAGCTCTTGCTAAACAATTGTCAATGCATATCGCAGCGATGAAACCAACAGTTCTTTCTTATAAAGAATTGGATGAGCAATTCGTTAAAGATGAGTTGGCACAATTGAACCACGTTATCGACCAAGACAACGAAAGCCGTGCAATGGTTAATAAACCAGCTCTTCCACACTTGAAGTATGGATCAAAATCTCAATTGACTGATGAAGTGATTGCTCAAGCTGAAGCTGATATCAAAGCTGAGTTGGCTGCAGAAGGCAAACCAGAAAAAATCTGGGATAAAATCATCCCAGGTAAAATGGATCGCTTCATGCTTGACAACACTAAAGTTGACCAAGCTTACACACTTCTTGCACAAGTTTACATCATGGATGACAGCAAGACAGTTGAAGCATACCTTGAATCAGTTAACGCTTCAGTAGTTGAGTTCGCTCGCTTTGAAGTTGGTGAAGGTATTGAGAAAGCTGCAAACGACTTTGAAGCTGAAGTTGCAGCTACAATGGCAGCAGCCTTGAATAACTAATAATAAAAAGGGAAGCCAAATTGCTTCCTTTTTTCTATGCAGTCGATCTTTATAGGGACTTTTAAGGTATAAATAAAAAGCCCTATAATAAGGGCTAAGTGTATTTAGGAGACTACACTTCAAATTCATAGAGTGCTGTAGAGAGATAACGTTCACCGTTATCTGGTGCTAGAGCAAGAACTTTTTTACCTGTACCTAATTTCTTGGCAACCTCTATGGCTCCATAGATAGCTGCAGCTGAAGAAATACCAACAAGGAAGCCTTCTTTTCCACCAATTTCACGTCCAAGTGCGAGAGCATCGTCTGATGTTACACGAACGATACCATCATAGGCTTTAGTATCAAGTGTATCAGGAATAAATCCAGCTGAGATACCTTGAATTTTGTGTGGTCCAGGTTTTTCACCAGATAGAATAGCAGATTCGTCTGCCTCTACTGCAAAAACTTGAATGTTAGAATTTGCTGATTTGAGTGCATGAGAAACACCAGAAATTGTTCCACCGGTACCAACTCCAGCAACAAAGGCATCTAATCCATCTTTACCGAAAGCAGCTAGTATCTCAGCTCCTGTTGTTCTTTCGTGTACTTCTGGATTAGCTGGATTGTCAAACTGAAGAGGAAGGAAACCATCACGTTCAGCAGCGATTTCTTGGGCCTTGGCAATAGCACCTTTCATTCCTTCGCTACCAGGAGTGAGGACGAGTTCAGCGCCATAGGCTTGGATAATCTTACGACGTTCTACACTCATAGTTTCAGGCATAACGATGACGACTTTATACCCTTTAGCAGCACCTACCCATGAAAGTCCAATACCAGTGTTTCCACTTGTTGCTTCAACAATAGTAGCACCAGGTTTCAGAATACCGTCTTGTTCAGCTTTTTCAATCATGCTAAGAGCAATACGGTCTTTTACAGAAGAACCAGGGTTAAATGCTTCAAGTTTTACATAGACATCTGCAGCACCTTCTGGCACAATATTGTTGAGTTTAACAATCGGAGTTTGACCGATTAATTCAGTAATGTTGTTATAAATAGACATATGAATACCTCTTTGTATAAGATATCTCTAGTATAACGCTATCTATACCATTTGTAAAATATAGAAATCCTATCGAAGTGATAGGATTTTTTTATATCACAGGTTTAAGCCATTAATTTTCAACCGATTGTGATAAGCTAATTCTAATAAATAGGTGTAAAGTGGAACGATATCCGTTTTCTTTTTGAATTGCTTCATTTTCTAGTAGGTCTTGTCAAACATCTTTTTATTTTGTTAATTGAAGTAGCGGTGAGAATGTCAGTGAAACACGGCATTATCCATTGTTTACACTAAGTTTACAGGAATTTCAACTTCGCGTAAACCTTGGTCAGTTAAAGTGACCTTTCCATTAAAAAACTCTACAAGTGCAGCTTTAATAGTTTCTTTTTCTTCTTTATCAACATAAATCATCGTATCGACTTGATCTGTAAAGTTTGTATCCAGCTCCATGAGATTATGTTCTTTAAGGAAGTTACTGTACTCTTGGTACTGAGCGTAGGACATTTGAATAGCAATGCCAGCCTGTTCCTTTATTTCAATGATGCCAATTTCTTTGACAGCTAAGGCGACACTGCCAGCGTAAGCACGAATCAATCCTCCAGCGCCTAGTTTAATGCCACCAAAGTAGCGTGTTACTACCACACAGACATTAGTAAGATTGTGATTTTCTAGTACCCCTAGCATGGGAACGCCAGCAGTACCACTAGGCTCACCATCATCACTTGTACGTTTAATTTCACTACGTTCCCCAATAATAAATGCAGAGCAGTTATGCGTCGCTTTGTAGTGTTCTTTTTTGATGGTGGTAATGAAGTCACGAGCCTCTTCTTCGCTATAAACACGCTTGGCATGACAGATAAAGCGTGATTTTTTGATTTCTTCTTGGACTTGACCGTCCTCTTTAATTGTTCTAAATTCCATGATTTAATTGTACTAAAAAATCATCTAAAGCGCTAGGTTTTTACGAATAAAGAAGTATGAAAGTAAATCCAAATTATCTCGGTCGGTTGTTTACTGAGAATGAATTAACAGAAGAGGAACGTCAGTTGGCGGAGAAATTTCCAGCAATGAGAAAGGAGAAGGGGAAACTTGTCTGTCAACGTTGTAATAGTATTATTCTAGAGGAATGGTATTTGCCCATCGGTACTTCTTATTGTCGAGAGTGCTTGCTGATGAAGCGAGTCAGGAGTGACCAAGCTTTATACTATTTTCCGCAGGAGGATTTTCCTAAGCAAGATGTTCTTAAATGGCGTGGTCAATTAACTCCTTTTCAAGAGAAGGTGTCAGAGGGACTGATTCAAGCAGTAGACAAGCAAGAGCCAACTTTAGTTCATGCGGTGACAGGGGCTGGAAAGACAGAAATGATTTATCAAGTTGTGGCTAAGGTGATTAATAGGGGTGGTGCAGTTTGTTTGGCCAGTCCTCGCATAGATGTTTGTTTGGAGCTGTACAAGCGCCTGCAAGATGATTTTGCTTGCGAGATAGCTTTACTACACGGAGAATCAGAGCCGTATTTTCGAACACCACTAGTTGTTGCGACGACTCATCAGTTATTGAAATTTTATCAAGCTTTTGATTTGCTGATAGTGGATGAAGTAGATGCCTTTCCATATGTTGACAATCCAACGCTTTACCATGCTGTCAAGAATAGTGTAAAGGAAAATGGGCTGAGAATCTTTTTAACAGCGACTTCGACAGATGAGTTAGATAGGAAAGTCTGTTTAGGAGAATTAAAAAGATTGAGCTTACCTAGACGATTCCATGGGAATCCATTGATTATTCCTAAGCCAGTTTGGTTATCGGATTTTAATTGCTATTTGGATAAAAATCGTTTGTCACCAAAGTTAAAGACTTATATTGAGAAACAGAGAAAGACAGCTTATCCGTTACTCATTTTTGCATCAGAAATTAAGAAAGGAGAGCAACTAAAAGAAATCTTACAGGAGCAATTTCCAAATGAGAAAATTGGTTTTGTATCTTCCGTAACAGAAGATCGATTAGAGCAAGTACAAGCTTTTCGAGATGGAGAATTGACAATACTTATCAGTACGACAATATTGGAACGTGGAGTTACCTTCCCTTGCGTGGATGTTTTCGTAGTGGAAGCCAACCATCGTCTGTTTACCAAGTCTAGTTTGATTCAGATTGGTGGACGAGTTGGACGAAGCATGGATAGACCGACAGGAGATTTGCTTTTCTTTCATGACGGGTTAAATGCTTCAATTAAGAAGGCAATTAAGGAAATTCAGCAGATGAACAAGGAGGCGGGGCTATGAAGTGCTTATTGTGTGGGCAGACTATGAAGGCTGTTTTAACTTTTAGTAGTCTCTTACTTCTGAGGAATGATGTTTCCTGTCTTTGTTTAGATTGTGATTCTACTTTTGAGAGGATTGGAGAAGAGAACTGTCCAAACTGTATGAAAACAGGTTTGTCAACAAAGTGTCAAGATTGTCAATTTTGGTGTAAAGAAGGAGTTGAGGTCAGTCATAGAGGGATTTTCACTTACAATCAAGCTATGAAGGATTTTTTCAGTCGGTATAAGTTTGATGGAGACTTCCTTTTAAGAAAAGTGTTCGCTTCATTTTTAAGTGAGGAGTTAAAAAAGTACAAAGAGTATCAATTTGTCGTAATTCCCCTAAGTCCTGAAAGATTACTTGAGAGGGGATTTAATCAGGTTGAAGGTTTAGTTGAAGCAGCAGGTTTCAAGTATCTGGATCTATTAGAGAAAAGAGAAGAGAGAGCTAGTTCTTCTAAAAGTCGCTCAGAACGTTTGGCGACAGAACTTCCGTTCTTTATTAAAAGTGAAGTCACTATTCCTAAAAAAATCTTACTTATAGATGATATTTATACTACAGGAACAACTATAAATCGTGTGAAGAAACTGCTGGAATAAGCTGGTGCTGAGGATGTAAAAACATTTTCCCTTGTAAGATGAGGAAAAAATTTGCAAAAATAAAATGAAAGCGTTATAATGAAATCAGAAAAACAAAAATGTTTAGAAAGAAGGTACTCATATGATTAAATATAGTATCCGTGGTGAAAACCTAGAAGTAACAGAAGCAATTCGTGATTATGTAGTTTCTAAACTCGAAAAGATCGAAAAGTATTTTCAAGCTGAACAAGAGTTGGATGCTCGAGTTAACTTGAAGGTGTATCGTGAAAAAACTGCTAAAGTGGAAGTAACGATTCCGCTTGGCTCAATTACTCTTCGTGCAGAAGATGTGTCCCAAGATATGTATGGTTCAATTGACCTTGTAACCGATAAAATTGAACGTCAGATTCGTAAAAATAAAACAAAAATCGAGCGTAAAAATAAAAATAAGGTGGCAACTAGTCAATTATTTACAGATGCTTTGGTGGAAGATCCAAATGTTGTCCAGTCTAGAGTTGTTCGTTCAAAACAAATTGATTTAAAACCAATGGATTTGGAAGAAGCTATTCTACAAATGGATTTGCTGGGACATGATTTCTTTATCTATGTGGATGTTGAAGATCAAACAACCAATGTGATTTATCGTCGTGAAGATGGAGAAATTGGTTTGTTAGAAGTTAAAGAATCTTAATTTCAATATGTGTAAAGGAAGGTTTACTGAATTGTAAACCTCCTTTTTCTTAAATTGATAGAATTACTGATTACACTTTTAAAAAGTCGCTTTTTGGTGGTTATTATGGTATAATGGGTGCCAAGAGGTTTGGAATGAAAAAATTTTATGTAAGTCCTATTTTCCCCTTAATATTAGGAATAGTGGCGTTCGGAGTGCTATCTGTGCAACTTGTTTTTGTAACGAATACACTGGTAACGCTATTTCTTTTGCTACTTATTTTGGGTTCATATATTTTATTGTTCATCCATCAGAGAGACTACTACTCAAGGAGTGAAGTAGAACAAATCCAGTATGTAAACCACCAAGCTGAAGAAAGTTTGACAACCTTGTTAGAACAGATGCCTGTTGGAGTTATTAAATTAGACTTGTCGTCAGGTGAAGTTGAATGGTTTAATCCTTATGCTGAATTGATTTTGACTAATGAAGTGGGCGAGATTGATGTGGCATTAATTCAAACAATTATTAAGGCATCGGTAGGAAATCCAGGTTCTTATGCCACCTTGGGTGAGACCCGTTATTCGGTTCATATGGACAAGGTATCTGGAGTTCTTTACTTCTTTGATGTGTCTGGAGAATACGAAGCGACTGTTGAGCTAGTAACGAGTCGGCCTGTGATTGGGATCGTTTCCGTTGACAACTACGATGATTTAGAAGATGAAACATCCGAGTCTGATATCAGTCATATTAACAGTTTTGTAGCCAACTTTGTTTCAGAATTTGCTGGGAAACATGCCATGTTCTCCCGTCGAGTGAGTATGGACCGTTTTTATTTATTTACGGACTACACGGTACTTGAGGGATTGATGAATGATAAATTTTCTGTTATCGATGATTTCAGAGAAGAGGCGAAACAGAGACAGCTACCTTTGACCTTAAGTATGGGATTTTCTTATGGTGATGGAAATCATGATGAAATAGGGAAAGTTGCTTTGCTCAATTTGAACTTGGCTGAAGTGCGTGGTGGCGACCAAGTGGTTGTCAAGGAAAACGACGAAACAAAAAATCCAGTTTATTTTGGTGGTGGGTCTGCTGCCTCAATCAAGCGTACACGGACCCGTACGCGCGCTATGATGACAGCTATTTCAGATAAGATTCGTAATGTGGATCAGGTTTTTGTAGTTGGTCACAAAAATCTAGATATGGATGCTCTTGGCTCTGCTGTAGGTATGCAGTTGTTTGCCAGCAATGTGACTCAAAATAGCTATGCTATTTATGACGAAGAACAAATGTCGCCGGATATTGAACGAGCTGTTTCATTCTTAGAAAAAGAAGGAGTTACGAAGTTGTTGTCTGTTAAGGACGCAATGGGGATGGTGACCAATCGTTCTTTGTTGATTCTTGTAGACCATTCAAAGACAGCTTTAACTTTATCAAAAGATTTTTATGATTTATTTACCCAAACCATCGTCATCGACCACCATAGAAGGGATCAGGATTTCCCAGACAATGCAGTTATCACTTATATCGAAAGTGGTGCAAGCAGTGCCAGTGAGTTGGTAACAGAATTGATTCAGTTCCAGAATTCTAAGAAAAATCGTTTGAGTCGTATGCAAGCAAGTGTTTTGATGGCTGGTATGATGTTGGATACTAAAAATTTCACCTCACGAGTGACTAGTCGGACATTTGATGTTGCTAGCTATCTCAGAACGAGAGGAAGTGATAGTATTGCTATCCAAGAAATTGCTGCGACAGATTTTGAAGAATATCGTGAGGTCAATGAACTGATTTTACAGGGGCGTAAATTAGGTTCAGATGTACTAATAGCAGAGGCTAAGGACTCGAAATGCTATGATACAGTTGTTATTAGTAAGGCAGCAGATGCCATGTTGGCTATGTCAGGTATTGAAGCGAGTTTTGTTCTTGCGAAGAATACACAAGGATTTATCTCTATCTCAGCTCGCAGTCGTAGTAAACTGAATGTACAACGGATCATGGAAGAGTTGGGAGGTGGAGGCCACTTTAATTTGGCAGCAGTTCAAATTAAAGATTTAACCTTGTCAGAAGCAGGTGAAAAACTGACAGAAATTGTATTAAATGAAATAAAGGAAAAGGAGAAAGAAGAATGAAAGTAATCTTTTTAGCAGATGTTAAAGGAAAAGGTAAAAAAGGCGAAATTAAGGAAGTACCAACAGGGTATGCGCAAAACTTTCTTATCAAAAAGAGTCTAGCCAAAGAAGCGACTGCTCAAGCTGTAGGTGAACTTCGTGGTAAACAAAAATCTGAAGAAAAAGCTCATGCTGAGATGATTGCAGAAGCAAAAGCAATTAAAGCTCAACTAGAAGCAGAGGAAACTATTGTAGAATTTGTTGAAAAAGTTGGTCCAGATGGTCGTACCTTTGGTTCCATTACCAATAAGAAAATTGCAGAAGAATTGCAAAAGCAATTTGGAATTAAGATTGATAAACGTCATATCCAAGTACAAGCTCCGATTCGAGCAGTTGGTTTGATTGATGTACCAGTGAAAATCTATCAAGATATTACAAGTGTAATCAATCTTCGTGTGAAAGAAGGGTAAATTTACACTTTCTTGACAAGATTGTAAAAGGAAGGGAAGTCTGATGGCAGAAGTAGAAGAGTTACGAGTACAACCTCAAGATATCTTAGCTGAGCAATCCGTTTTAGGGGCTATCTTTATTGACGAGAGTAAGCTTGTTTTTGTGCGAGAATATATTGAGTCTCGGGACTTTTTTAAGTATGCCCATCGTTTGATTTTCCAAGCTATGGTCGACTTATCCGATCGTGGCGATGCTATAGATGCAACAACGGTTCGTACCATTCTTGATAATCAAGGTGATTTACAGAATATTGGTGGCTTGTCTTACCTGGTTGAGATTGTCAATTCTGTGCCAACTTCTGCTAATGCGGAGTATTATGCTAAGATTGTTGCAGAGAAGGCCATGCTACGTCGATTAATCTCCAAGTTGACAGAGTCTGTCAATCAAGCTTACGAGGCTTCGCAACCAGCTGATGAAATCATTGCTCAGGCAGAAAAAGGCCTGATTGATGTCAGCGAAAATGCTAATCGAAGTGGATTTAAGAACATTAGAGATGTGTTGAATATCAACTTTGGAAATCTGGAAGCTCGCTCGCAACAAACGACCGATATTACAGGTATTGCGACAGGTTATCGTGATTTAGATCATATGACGACTGGTTTGCATGAGGAGGAGTTGATTATTTTGGCAGCTCGTCCTGCGGTTGGTAAGACAGCCTTTGCCTTGAATATTGCTCAGAACATTGGGACTAAGTTGGACAAGACGGTAGCTATTTTCTCACTTGAAATGGGTGCGGAAAGTCTAGTGGATCGTATGTTGGCGGCAGAAGGTTTGGTGGAATCGCATTCTATCCGTACGGGGCAATTGACCGATGAGGAATGGCAAAAGTATACCATTGCTCAGGGTAATCTAGCTAACGCCAGTATCTATATTGATGATACGCCAGGAATTCGGATTACAGAGATTCGTTCTCGTTCACGTAAATTAGCTCAAGAAACTGGAAATCTTGGTTTGATTTTGATAGACTATTTGCAGCTTATCACGGGAACTGGTCGGGAAAATCGTCAACAAGAGGTTTCAGAAATTTCACGTCAGTTGAAAATTTTAGCTAAGGAACTGAAAGTTCCAGTAATCGCTCTAAGTCAGCTTTCTCGTGGTGTAGAACAACGTCAGGATAAAAGACCGGTCTTGTCTGATATTCGTGAATCTGGGTCTATTGAGCAGGACGCTGATATCGTAGCCTTTCTTTATCGCGACGATTACTATGAGCGTGGTGGTGAAGAAGAGGAAGGAATGCCGAATAATAAGGTAGAAGTTATTATCGAGAAAAACCGTAGTGGAGCTCGTGGAACGGTGGAATTAATTTTCCAAAAAGAATACAATAAATTTTCAAGTATCTCAAAGAGGGAGGCATAAGATGTCAGATGCATTTACAGATGTAGCCAAGATGAAAAAAATAAAAGAAGAAATCAAGGCACATGAGGGACAAGTCGTAGAAATGACTTTGGAGAATGGTCGTAAGCGCCAAAAAAATAGATTGGGTAAGCTAATTGAGGTTTATCCATCCCTATTTATCGTTGAATTTGGGAACGTTGAAGGAGATAAACAAGCTAATGTTTACGTTGAATCCTTTACTTACTCAGATATCCTTACAGAAAAGAATTTGATTCATTATCTTGACTAAAGTGAGAAATTTTCTCACTTTTTCTTTTTTCTCCGAATAGTTTAAGTGAAGGTAATCTTCGATTTATATTATTTTTCAAGGAGGAAGAATGAAAATTTCACCATTTAAAGTAGCAGAGACAAGATTTTCTTTCAGAAAATCAGCTAAAAAGGTTGTTCCCTTTTTAGTAGTAGGATTGATGTTAGCAGCGGGTAATAGTGTATATGCCTATTCCGGAGGAAATGGATCGATTGCGCGTGGGGATGATTATCCTATTCATTATAAAAATGGGAGCCAGGAGATTGATAAGTGGCGCATGTATTCTCGTCAGTGTACTTCTTTTGCAGCCTTTCGTTTGAGTAATGTCAATGGTTTTGAGATTCCGGCTGCTTATGGGAATGCGAATGAATGGGGCTATCGTGCTCGTCGTGAAGGTTATCGTGTCGATAATACACCAACGATTGGCTCTATTGCTTGGTCTACTGCAGGAACTTATGGTCATGTTGCTTGGGTGTCAAATGTAATAGGAGATGAGATTGAGATTGAAGAATACAATTATGGAATAAGGGAATCTTACAACAAGCGCATCGTGAAGGCAAATACTATGACGGGGTTTATTCATTTTAAAGATTTAGCTGGTGGCAGTGTTGGGAATAGTCAATCCTCAGCTTCAACAGGAGGAACACATTTTTTCAAGTCTAAGGCTGCTATCAAAAATCAGCCTCTAGCTAGCGCAACTGCGATTGATTACTATTATCCTGGGGAGAATGTTCATTATGATCAAATTCTCGAAAAAGACGGATACAAGTGGTTGAGTTATACGGCTTATAATGGAAGTCGTCGCTATATCCAGCTAGAGGGATTGACTTCTTCACAGAATTATCAGAATCAATCAGGAAATAGCTCTAACTATGGATCCAATAACAGTTCAACTGTCGGTTGGAAGAAAATAAATGGTAGTTGGTATCATTTTAAATCAAATGGGTCTAAATCAACAGGCTGGCTGAAAGATGGTTCTAGTTGGTATTATTTGAAATCATCTGGTGAAATGCAGACAGGCTGGTTAAAGGAAAATGGTCTGTGGTATTATTTAGATAGTTCAGGGGCAATGAAAACGGGGTGGTACCAAGTATCTGGTAAGTGGTATTATTCTTACTCTTCAGGAGCCTTAGCTGTCAATACAACAGTGGATGGTTATAGAGTAAATAGTGATGGAGAACGAGTATAGAAAAGTGGAGTAGGAAATTTTTCCTACTTTTTCTGTAAGCAGTTTCCTTGACATTCTTTTGGTTTTGCGCTATCATATGTCCATATAATATATGGGAGTCTGTGTACAGTCTGAGAGGAAGTGTTAAACTTCGACCGCACCTGATCTGGGTAATGCCAGCGTAGGGAACGATACTTAGTCTATTCTGCACCTTTTCCATATATGGTAAAGGTTTTTCTTTTTGTCAAAGGAAAACGAGAAGAGGAGGTTCTTATGAAAGCAAGCATTGCCTTGCAAGTTTTACCCCTATCACAGGGAATTGATCGGATTGCTGTTATTGATCAGGTCATTGCTTATCTGCAAGCTCAAGAAGTGACCATGGTAGTGACACCATTTGAAACAGTCTTGGAAGGGGAGTTTGATGAGCTTATGCGCATTCTAAAAGAAGCGCTGGAAGTGGCAGGGCAGGAGGCAGACAATGTCTTTGCCAACGTCAAAATAAATGTAGGAGAGATTTTAAGTATTGATGAGAAGCTTGAAAAGTATACTGAGACGACACATTAGTCTATTGGGTTTTCTGGGAGTCTTGTCAATCTGGCAGTTAGCAGGTTTTCTTAAACTTCTCCCCAAGTTTATTCTGCCGACACCTCTTGAAATCCTCCAGTCTTTTGTTCGTGATAGAGAATTTCTCTGGCACCATAGCTGGGCGACATTGAGAGTGGCTTTGCTAGGTCTAATTTTGGGAGTCTTAATTGCCTGTCTCATGGCTGTGCTTATGGACAGTTTGACTTGGCTCAATGACCTGATTTACCCTATGATGGTGGTTGTTCAGACTATCCCGACTATTGCGATAGCCCCTATTCTGGTCTTGTGGCTAGGTTATGGGATTTTGCCCAAGATTGTCTTGATTATCTTGACGACTACCTTCCCCATCATCGTCAGCATTTTGGACGGTTTTAGGCATTGTGACAAGGATATGCTGACCTTGTTTAGTCTGATGCGGGCCAAGCCTTGGCAAATCCTGTGGCATTTTAAAATTCCAGTCAGCCTGCCTTACTTTTATGCAGGTCTGAGGGTCAGTGTCTCCTACGCCTTTATCACAACAGTGGTATCTGAGTGGTTGGGAGGCTTTGAAGGTCTAGGTGTCTACATGATTCAGTCCAAGAAACTGTTTCAGTATGATACCATGTTTGCTATTATTATTCTGGTATCGATTATCAGTCTTCTTGGTATGAAGTTGGTCGATATCAGCGAGAAATATGTTATTAAATGGAAACGTTCGTAGAATTAGAATGTTTCAAAAAGAAAAGAGGAAATCAAAATGAAAAAAACATGGAAAGTGTTTTTAACGCTTGTGACAGCTCTTGTAGCTGTTGTGCTTGTGGCCTGTGGTCAAGGAACTGCTTCTAAGGATAATAAGGAAGTAGAGCTTAAGAAGATTGATTTTATCCTAGACTGGACGCCAAATACCAACCACACAGGGCTTTATGTTGCTAAAGAAAAAGGCTATTTCAAAGAAGCTGGAGTGGATGTTGATTTGAAATTGCCACCAGAAGAAAGTTCTTCTGACTTGGTTATCAATGGTAAGGCACCATTTGCAGTCTATTTCCAAGACTATATGGCTAAGAAATTGGAAAAAGGGGCAGAAATTACTGCTGTTGCAGCTATCGTAGAACACAATACATCAGGAATTATCTCTCGTAAATCTGACAATGTAGCTAGTCCAAAAGACTTGGTTGGTAAGAAATACGGAACTTGGAATGACCCAACTGAACTTGCTATGTTGAAAACATTGGTAGAGTCACAAGGTGGGGACTTTGATAAAGTCGAAAAAGTACCAAACAACGATTCAAACTCTATCACACCAATTGCTAATGGAGTATTTGACACTGCTTGGATCTACTATGGTTGGGATGGTATCCTTGCTAAATCTCAAGGCGTAGAGGCTAACTTTATGTATTTGAAAGACTATGTCAAGGAGTTTGACTACTACTCACCAGTTATCATCGCAAACAACGACTATTTGAAAGACAACAAAGAAGAAGCTCGCAAAGTTATCCAAGCTATCAAAAAAGGTTACCAATATGCTATGGAGCATCCAGAAGAAGCTGCAGATATTCTCATCAAGAATGCGCCTGAACTCAAGGAAAAACGTGACTTTGTCATCGAATCTCAAAAATACTTGTCAAAAGAATACGCAAGCGACAAGGAAAAATGGGGTCAATTTGATGCAGCTCGCTGGAATGCCTTCTACAAATGGGATAAAGAAAATGGTATCCTTAAAGAAGATTTGACAGACAAAGGCTTCACCAACGAATTTGTGAAATAATGACAGAGATTAGACTAGAACACGTCAGTTATGCCTATGGTCAGGAGAGGATTTTAGAGGATATCAACCTGCAGGTGACTTCAGGTGAAGTGGTTTCTATCTTAGGCCCAAGTGGTGTTGGTAAGACTACGCTTTTCAACTTAATTGCGGGTATTTTAGAAGTTCAGTCAGGGAGAATTGTCCTTGATGGTGAAGAAAATCCCCAGGGGCGCGTGAGTTATATGTTGCAAAAGGATCTGCTCTTGGAGCACAAGACCGTGCTTGGTAATATCATTCTGCCCCTCTTGATTCAAAAAGTGGATAAGGCGGAAGCCGTTGCCCGAGCGGATGACATTCTTGCGACCTTCCAGTTGACAGCTGTAAGAGATAAATACCCTCATGAACTCAGTGGTGGGATGCGCCAGCGTGTAGCCTTGCTCCGAACCTACCTTTTCGGGCACAAGCTCTTTCTCTTAGACGAGGCCTTCAGCGCCTTGGATGAGATGACTAAGATGGAACTCCACGCTTGGTACCTTGAGATTCACAAGCAGTTGCAGCTAACAACCTTGATCATTACGCATAGTATCGAGGAGGCCCTCAGTCTCAGCGACCGCATCTATATCTTGAAAAATCGCCCTGGGCAGATTGTTTCAGAAATTAAACTAGATTGGTCTGAAGATGAGGACAAGGAAGTCCAAAAGATTGCCTACAAACGTCAAATCTTGGCAGAATTAGGCTTAGATAAGTAGAAAAATAGGGAGTTGGTGAAGATTATCCTTTACCAGCGCCCTTTTTCTTTTAAAAATGAGAAAATTTCGGTATAATAGTCAAAGATAGTCAAGGTTCAAAGAGAGAGGTGGGTTTGTAATGAGATTTAAAAATACATCGGATCATATTGAGGCCTACATCAAGGCGATTTTAGATCAATCTGGTATTGTGGAGTTGCAACGGAGTCAGTTGGCAGATACTTTTCAGGTTGTTCCTAGTCAGATTAACTACGTGATCAAGACACGCTTTACGGAAAGTAGAGGCTACTTGGTTGAAAGTAAGCGTGGTGGCGGAGGCTACATTCGCATAGGACGGATTGAGTTTTCTAGTCATCATGAAATGCTCCGCGATTTGCTTTACTCGATTGGTGAGCGGGTCAGTCAAGAAATTTATGAGGATATTCTGCAGCTTTTGGTTGAGCAGGAATTGATGACCAAGCAGGAGATGAATTTGCTGGTGGCAGTAGCTTTGGATCGCGTTCTAGGAGAAGAAGCTCCAGTTGTTCGTGCTAATATGTTAAGACAGGTCATACAAGAGGTAGATAGAAAAGGGAAGTAAGATGAACTATTCAAAAGCATTGAATGAATGTATCGAAAGTGCCTACATGGTTGCTGGCCATTTTGGAGCTCGTTACCTAGAGTCTTGGCACTTGTTGATTGCCATGTCCAATCACAGTTATAGTGTGGCAGGGGCAACTTTAAATGATTATCCATATGAGATGGACCGTTTAGAAGAAGTTGCTTTGGAACTGACTGAAACGGACTATAGCCAGGATGAAACCTTTACGGAATTGCCGTTCTCCCATCGTTTGCAGGTTCTTTTTGACGAAGCAGAGTATGTAGCGTCAGTGGTCCATGCTAAGGTGCTAGGGACAGAGCATGTCCTCTATGCGATTTTGCATGATGGCAATGCCTTGGCGACTCGTATCTTGGAGAGGGCTGGTTTTTCTTATGAAGACAAGAAAGATCAGGTCAAGATTGCTGCCCTACGTCGAAATCTAGAAGAACGTGCAGGCTGGACTCGTGAAGACCTCAAGGCTCTACGCCAACGCCATCGTACAGTAGCTGACAAGCAAAATTCTATGGCTAATATGATGGGTATGCCCCAGACTCCGAGTGGTGGTCTCGAGGATTATACGCATGATTTGACAGAGCAAGCGCGTTCTGGCAAGTTAGAACCAGTCATCGGTCGGGACAAGGAAATCTCGCGTATGATTCAAATCTTAAGTCGTAAGACCAAGAATAATCCTGTCTTGGTTGGGGATGCTGGTGTTGGAAAAACTGCTCTGGCGCTTGGTCTTGCCCAGCGTATTGCTAGTGGTGATGTATCTGCGGAAATGGCTAAGATGCGCGTGTTGGAGCTGGATTTGATGAATGTCGTTGCAGGGACACGCTTCCGTGGTGACTTTGAAGAACGCATGAACAATATCATTAAGGATATTGAAGAAGATGGACAAGTCATCCTCTTTATAGATGAACTCCACACTATCATGGGTTCTGGTAGCGGTATTGATTCAACTTTGGATGCGGCCAATATCTTGAAACCAGCCTTGGCGCGTGGAACTTTGAGAACGGTTGGTGCGACCACTCAGGAAGAATATCAAAAACACATCGAAAAAGATGCGGCCCTTTCTCGTCGTTTCGCCAAAGTGACGATTGAAGAGCCAAGTGTGGCAGACAGCATGACCATTTTGCAAGGCTTGAAGGCGACTTATGAGAAACATCACCGTGTGCAAATCACAGATGAAGCAGTTGAAACAGCTGTCAAGATGGCTCATCGTTACTTGACTAGTCGTCACTTGCCAGACTCTGCTATTGATCTCTTGGATGAAGCAGCAGCAACAGTGCAAAATAAGGCTAAGCATGTAAAAGCAGACGATTCAGGTTTGAGTCCAGCTGACAAGGCCTTGATGGATGGTAAGTGGAAACAGGCAGCTCAGTTAATCGCAAAAGAAGAGGAAGTGCCTGTCTATAAAGACTTGGTGACAGAGTCTGATATTTTGACCACCTTGAGTCGCTTGTCAGGTATTCCAGTCCAAAAACTGACTCAGACTGATGCTAAGAAATACCTAAACTTGGAAGCTGAACTGCACAAACGTGTCATCGGTCAAGATCAAGCTGTTTCAAGTATTAGCCGTGCCATTCGCCGCAATCAGTCAGGGATTCGCAGTCACAAGCGTCCGATTGGTTCCTTTATGTTCCTAGGACCTACAGGTGTCGGTAAGACCGAATTGGCCAAGGCTCTAGCAGAAGTTCTTTTTGATGACGAATCAGCCCTTATCCGCTTTGATATGAGTGAGTATATGGAGAAATTTGCAGCCAGTCGTCTCAACGGAGCTCCTCCAGGCTATGTGGGGTATGAAGAAGGTGGGGAGTTGACCGAGAAGGTTCGCAACAAACCATACTCTGTTCTCCTCTTTGATGAGGTAGAAAAAGCCCACCCAGACATCTTTAATGTCCTCTTGCAGGTCTTGGATGATGGTGTCTTGACAGATAGCAAGGGGCGCAAGGTTGACTTTTCAAATACCATTATCATCATGACATCAAACCTTGGTGCGACAGCCCTTCGGGATGACAAGACCGTCGGTTTTGGAGCTAAGGATATTCGTTTTGATCAGGAAAATATGGAAAAACGAATCTTTGAAGAGTTGAAAAAAACTTATCGACCAGAGTTTATCAACCGTATTGATGAAAAGGTGGTCTTCCACAGTTTGGATAGCGACCACATGCAGGAAATTGTCAAGATTATGGTTAAACCATTGATTGCTAGCCTGGCAGAGAAGGGCATCGACTTAAAACTACAAGCTTCGGCACTGAAGTTGCTAGCTAGTCACGGTTACAATCCAGAAATGGGAGCTCGTCCACTTCGCAGAACCCTACAAACAGAAGTGGAAGACAAGTTGGCAGAACTTCTTCTCAAGGGAGAATTAGAGGCAGGCAGCACACTTAAGATTGGTGTTAAAGCAGGCCAGTTAAAATTTGATATTGTATAAAAATGGAGAATCAGGAGTAATCTTGATTCTCTTTTTTGCTACTTTTTTATAAAAAATAATAAAAAACTATTGACAAAACAAAAATATAGTTTATAATAAAAACATAGATAATAAAAATATCAAAAACCATAAAAAGGTAATGCGTTTATGAAAAAGAAAACAGCAGTGGTATTTGGAACCTTTGCTCCACTTCATCAAGGACATATCGATTTGATTCAGCGTGCGAAGCGACAGTGTGACCAGGTCTGGGTTGTCGTTTCAGGCTATGAGGGAGACCGAGGAGAGCAGGTAGGCTTAACGCTTCAAAAAAGATTCCGCTATATCCGAGAGGCCTTTCGTGGTGACGAGTTGACCTTGGTTTGTAAGTTAGATGAAACCAATCTTCCTCGCTACCCTATGGGCTGGCAGGAGTGGTTGGACCAAATGTTAGCGGAGATTTCCTATGATGAAACCCAGCAAGAACTAATTTTCTTTGTGGGAGAAGCAGACTACCAGCAAGAATTATCAAATCGTGGTTTTGAGACCGTTTTGCAAGAAAGAAAGTTTGGAATCTCAGCGACTATGATTCGAGAAAATCCAAGCAAATATTGGAAAAACATCGCTCAGCCCTTCCGTCGTCAGTTTACAAAGAAAGTATTGATTATGGGGAGTGCCAGCAATGGGAAGACCACTCTGGCCAAGGATTTGGCAAGGTATTACGATGCACCCGTCAGTTTGGAATACGCACGTGAGTACCAGATTAAAAACAATGTCCGCGACGATGAATTGACTCCAAAAGATTACTATTATCTCCTGTTGGGGCAGTATGACCAGACCTCTAAGTTAATTGACAGTAATGCCAATAGGGGATTGGTGATAGCTGACACCAACTCCTTAGTAACTAAGGGCTACTATGATTATTACATGGAGACCGAGGACCAAGGGGACTTATCAGGAGAAACCTTTGATAATCTCTTTGTTTCGATCTTGGCTAAGGAAAAATGGGACTTGATTCTCTTTGTGCAACCGGTCGGCTCCTATGTCAATGACGGATTTAGAGATATGACTATGGCAGAAGACCATATTCGTCATAGTTTTTCCCAGCATTTGGACCAGATGAGAGAACGATATTTAACCACCATTCCACTAGTTTATCTAGCTGAGGATTACCTAGGAAATTATGAAGCAGCCAAAGTGGCTATTGATGCCATTTACCAAGCAGATTAGGAGAAAAATATGAAAAAACTAACTAAAAAAATCACACAATTTATCGAAAACTTTAAAAATGTCCATGCGGAAGCCCGCAAAATTGGTTTTGCAGGAATTATGAACCTGCTCTGGAAAGATCTCTTTGTCGGCCGTAGTCTTTTCCAGTGGTTGTATCTCATCGTCCTGTCAAGTGTTCCCTTGATCTTGGAATTCACTCAAAATACGGATAGTCACGATTGGTTAAGCTTGTTTGCATCTTGGACTGGGATTGTCTGTGTTATCTTGGTAGCAGAAGGGCGTGCAAGCAATTATCTCTTTGGGGCCATTAACTCTGCTATCTATTTGATTTTGGCCATGAATGCGACTTTTTATGGTGAAGTTTTGACGACCGTTTACTTCTTTGTCATGCAGCCGATTGGTCTCTATGCTTGGCTGTCCAACCGTATCAATGACCAAGGAAAAGCAGAAGAATCTCACTTTGAAGCTAAGAAATTATCTGTGCTTGACTGGCTCAAGTACTTGGCCTTGACTGCTATCATTTGGATTGGTATGGGCTTGGCTTACCAAAGTATCCATAGTGCTCGCCCTTTCCGTGATAGTGTTACCGATGCGACCAATGGTGTCGGTCAGCTCTTGATGACACGTCTCTACCGTGAGCAATGGATTTTCTGGATTGCAACTAATCTCTTTAGTATTTACCTCTGGTGGGGTGAAAACATCCACATCCAAGGGATGTACTGGGTTTACACACTCAATAGTCTAGTAGGTTGGTACCAATGGACCAAGGCAGTTCGTAAGGAGGCATAAAATGGCGGACACGATGATTCCAGAAGGGATGACGGAAAAAGAATATTTTGAAATTCATGCCAGTCAGGAGGAGTTTTTGGACTGGTACTACAAGCAGGAACTCCCTCAATACGAAAAACCAAGTGTGACGGTGGATATGGTAGCCTACTGCTTTGTCGAAGGAAAGATCAAACTCTTATTAATTCGTCGCAAGGCTCATCCATATCAAAATTGTTTAGCGCTAGTTGGAGGATTTATGGACAAGGGCGAAGATGCTGCGCATGCCTGTCAGCGTGAGGTGAGAGAAGAAGTCAATCTCGATCTTCCTTTGGAAAAAATTGAGCAATTGATGACCGTATCGACTCCCGGCCGTGACCCACGGGGCTGGACAGTGACCATTGCCCACTTGGTTTATCTGCCTAGTCGTGCATTAGACCTTGTTCAAGCAGGAGACGATGCCAAGGATGTCGTTTTCGTAGATGTCGATTTTCAGACAGGCAAATGCTTCTTAGAGGGAGTAGAGTTGGAGGAGCAAGCCTTCGCTTTTGACCATTATGCCATTATCCAAGAATCCATCAAACGAATCCAAGGCCGTCTCGACTGGAATCCGACCTTCCTCTATCTGCTGGAGGAGGAGTTCACTGTCTACGAAGGAACTGAACTGGTCAATCTTATCAACCCCGGTCGTCCAATCGTCAGCAATAACTTTCTCGTAAAATACGGAGAATATGTAGAAGAAGTTGGACTCAAACGAGTGCCTAAAAAGAAACCAAGAAAAACCTATCGATTGAAATAAAGAGGTCGGGAACTTTTCCCGACCTCTTTATTTGCCTTTATTAGTTTGATTTGCTGTTGCGACTGTTTTAGGGATGGCTATCTCTCTTAGAATTGCTCAACAGGTGAGTAAAAAAGTCTTTGTATCGATACTTGAGATAGTTCTCATGTAAAAATAACAAAGCGATATAAACAATCAAAAAGATTGTAGTCAGATAAAACACATCAAATTCAGTTCGCGCATAGTGAGTGGCTGACTGATAAGAGCCAATAGCTCCCAAAATCAACCAAGGAAGATACTTGTAATACTTATTTAGCATAAGAGTGCACCTCCTATATTCTATTTCAATGTTATTATATTCCTTTGTACTTAAAGATGCAAGCGATTACACAAAAACAAATTCAAATTTTTAATAGGAAAATCTCCTGTTTTTCTATTTTATTACGAATAGAAGAGTAGGAGGAGTAAATGTATCTAAAGTATTTAAGATTTTTAAAATAGTTTAGATAAATTGTTGACATATTTAAAACTGAATGTTACAATTATATTACAAAAAGATTTCTTTATATTTCTAAAATATTACAAAGGAGTAGAAAAATGAAAAAGAAAACCTATATCAAATTGATGGCAGCAACTGTATTGGCTTCTACCTTGCTATTAGGAGCTTGTGGAAATAAAAAGGAAACAACTCAAGCAAGCAGTTCTGCTAAGACAAGCCAGTCATCAAGTTCTAAAGCAACTTCTTCTAACAAAGAAAGCAAGACTCAGAAGTCCTCAAGTTCAGCTTCATCTGAAAAGACTAAGGCGTCTACTGATCAATCTTCAGCAACTGCAACGCCATCACAAGCGGCTCCTGCACCAGAGCAAAGACAAGGTCAAGAAGTGGCTAGTCAACAAACTCCTGCTCAGACTCCTTCAACTCAACAAGCTCCTCAAGCCCAGTCTAACCAATCAAGCTATGATCCTACAACTGACCGCAAACTTCAAGACAAACAAGCAGAGCAAAATAAACGCTACAAGGGTGTTTTAACCATGGTAGATGGTGATTTCTCAGCTGCAGCGGGCAATTGGAAGGGAGCAAATGGCGAAACCATCACAGTTTCATCAGGTGGTCAATTTACAGTAGAATCTTCTGATGGAAAGAAAGAAAATTACTCTATCAAAGGCTATTCTTATACTCTTGATGATGGTAAGTATAATGCCAAAATTGGTGGAGGAAAAGTCATCCAAATTACAACAGGAGCGGATGGTAAGGTTTCCAGTGTTGCTTTGAGTCAATAATAAAATTTGGTGCTTTAACTTTTACTAGAAATCGTGCTGTAAAAGAGTGAGCCAACTGTTTTTCACTTAGTTTCTCCAAGAGAAAGTGGTATAATAAAAAAATCAAAGGAAAACGAGTGATAATACATGGCGGATAAATTAATATTACCTCAAAACACACGACTAATGGGAGTATTTCTTGGATTTGTAGGTGGTTCTTTGGATGTGTTTTGCCATATTCAATACCATAGTTTGGTAGCGACACAGACAGGGAATATTCTCCTACTTATATCTGATTGGCACGACTCAAATGTCATCAATACGATGCTGCGATTCTGCTCAATTATCTTCTTTTCTCTAGGATTTCTGTTTGCCCTACACATGAAAGAATACCGCAAAACGGCCTACTGGCGGGTTAAGATGTTGCTTCCTTTATTTATTGGGACACTTATTTTGCCTTTCTTTTCACGATCTCCTCTATTAGAAGTTCCTTTCATCGCTTTGGGAACAGGAATGATGATGCTAACATTTACGGGTAGCTTGATTGAAGATCATCCCTATGTCATTTTTATGACGTCTGGAAATTACCGAAAGATGTTGACCGCTTTGTATCGCATTGCTAGAAGAGAAGGAAATATCCAAGAATACCGTCGTCAAGCCTTAAATTATGGGATTGTTGTGGGAAGTTTCATAGTGGGGGCAATCAGCTTGGCTGTATTGATGCATTTTCTTCATGAATGGTCTGTTTGGATTATCAGCCTCAATTTGTTTTTGATTATGTCCTACTATATAGCTAGAGTGAAGCAATTAGATTTACAAGATGAAAACATATAAAAAACGACAAGACTCATTTTTGAGCTTTGTCGTTTTTGTGAGTTGTAGATGTGAGACTATGCTTTATCCAATTGCAAGAGGGCTTCAATCTCTGCCAGAGTGCTAGCTTGTGAAATAGCTCCACGGAGTTTGGCTGCGCCAGATGTTCCACGGAGGTAGTGAGGAGCGAGGCCACGGAATTCACGAACTGCTACGTTTTCTCCTTTGAGGTTAATCAAGCGTTTCAAGTGTTCGTAGACGATTTTCATCTTGTCTTCAAAAGTCAAATCAGGGAGGATTTTACCTACTAGAAGATTGTATCAGTTATATTTCGAAAGAAAAAAGAATAAATTTAACTATAAAACCTGTTTTATTGAATGAAAAAATGGTAGAATAAACATCAATATCAAGTGAAATGTGGAGTG
>CAUQXM010000024.1:0-23610 GCA_963522215.1 uncultured Streptococcus sp.
AACGTATCAATTTCCACGATACGCGTGAAGAGTCAGAAGATGTGGATTTGCAGAAATCAAATATCTTGATGATTGGCCCAACTGGTTCAGGGAAAACTTTCCTGGCCCAGACCTTGGCTAAGAGCTTGAATGTGCCTTTTGCGATTGCGGATGCAACAGCTCTTACTGAGGCTGGTTATGTGGGTGAGGATGTGGAAAATATCCTCCTCAAACTCCTGCAGGCTGCTGACTTTAACATTGAACGTGCAGAGCGTGGGATTATCTACGTGGATGAAATTGACAAGATTGCCAAGAAGAGCGAGAACGTATCGATCACACGTGACGTTTCTGGTGAAGGGGTGCAACAAGCCCTTCTCAAGATTATCGAGGGAACTGTCGCTAGCGTGCCACCTCAAGGTGGACGTAAACATCCACAACAAGAGATGATTCAAGTGGATACTAAAAATATCCTCTTCATCGTGGGTGGTGCCTTTGATGGTATCGAAGAAATCGTTAAACAACGTCTGGGTGAAAAAGTCATCGGTTTTGGCCAAAATAACAAGGCGATTGATGAAAACAGCTCCTACATGCAAGAAATCATCGCAGAAGATATTCAAAAATTCGGTATTATCCCTGAGTTGATTGGGCGCTTGCCTGTCTTTGCTGCTCTTGAGCAATTAACGGTTGATGACTTGGTTCGTATCTTGAAAGAGCCAAGAAATGCCTTGGTGAAACAATACCAAACCTTGCTTTCTTATGATGATGTCGAGTTGGAATTTGACGACGAAGCCCTTCAAGAAATCGCCAATAAGGCTATCGAACGCAAAACTGGTGCGCGTGGTCTTCGCTCAATCATCGAAGAAACCATGCTAGATGTCATGTTTGAAGTACCGAGTCAGGAAAATGTGAAATTGGTCCGTATTACAAAAGAGGCTGTCGATGGAACGGATAAACCAATCCTAGAAACAGCTTAGAGGTAACTATGGAAATCAATACACACAATGCTGAAATCTTGCTCAGTGCGGCTAATAAATCCCACTATCCGCAGGATGAACTGCCAGAGATTGCTTTAGCAGGACGTTCAAATGTTGGTAAATCTAGCTTTATCAATACCATGCTGAACCGTAAGAATCTGGCTCGTACATCGGGGAAACCTGGTAAAACTCAGCTTCTTAACTTCTTTAACATTGATGACAAGATGCGCTTTGTGGATGTGCCTGGTTATGGCTATGCCCGTGTTTCTAAAAAGGAACGTGAAAAGTGGGGGCGCATGATTGAGGAGTACCTAACGACTCGGGAAAATCTCCGTGCAGTGGTCAGTCTAGTTGACCTTCGTCATGACCCGTCAGCAGATGATGTGCAGATGTACGAATTTCTCAAGTATTATGAGATTCCGGTTATCATCGTTGCGACCAAGGCGGACAAGATTCCTCGTGGTAAATGGAACAAGCACGAATCAGCAATCAAAAAGAAATTAAACTTTGACCCAAGTGACGACTTCATCCTCTTTTCATCTGTCAGCAAGGCAGGGATGGATGAGGCTTGGGATGCAATCTTAGAAAAATTGTGAGGAAAAGAAAATGGCAAAAACAATTCATACAGACAAAGCTCCAGAGGCTATCGGACCCTATGTTCAAGGAAAAATCGTTGGCAACCTTTTGTTTGCTAGTGGTCAAGTTCCTCTCTCTCCTGAAACTGGGGAAATCGTTGGAGAAACGATCCAAGAACAGACAGAACAAGTCTTGAAAAACATTGGTGCTATTTTGGCAGAAGCAGGAACAGACTTTGACCATGTTGTCAAAACAACTTGCTTCTTGAGCGATATGAACGACTTTGTTCCTTTTAACGAGGTTTACCAAACGGCCTTTAAAGAGGAATTTCCAGCTCGTTCAGCAGTGGAGGTAGCTCGTCTTCCTCGTGATGTAAAAGTCGAAATCGAAGTCATCGCAGAGATTGGATAAGCTAGTTGAAGTTTGGTGTTGCCAAACTTCTTTTGATATAAGGAGAAAAAGATGACAAAGAAACAACTTCACTTGGTGATTGTGACAGGAATGAGTGGTGCAGGGAAAACAGTTGCCATTCAGTCCTTCGAGGATTTGGGTTATTTTACTATTGATAATATGCCGCCAGCTCTCTTGCCTAAGTTTTTACAGTTGGTGGAAACAAAGGAAGACGACCATAAGTTGGCCTTGGTAGTGGATATGCGTAGCCGTTCTTTCTTTTCAGAGATTCAAGCTGTTTTGGATGAGTTGGAAAACAAGGAAGAACTGGACTTTAAAATTCTCTTTTTGGATGCAGCTGATAAGGAATTGGTCGCTCGTTATAAGGAAACCAGACGGAGTCACCCTCTAGCTGCAGATGGACGGATTTTGGATGGCATCAAGCTGGAACGTGAGCTCTTGGCGCCTTTGAAAAATATGAGCCAAAATGTGGTGGATACGACTGAACTTACTCCACGTGAGCTGCGTAAAACCCTTGCAGAGCAGTTTTCTGATCAGGAACAAGCCCAGTCTTTCCGTATCGAAGTTATGTCTTTTGGTTTTAAATATGGAATCCCGATTGATGCAGATTTAGTCTTTGATGTGCGCTTTTTGCCAAATCCATATTATCTTCCAGAACTGAGAAACCAAACGGGTGTGGATGAACCGGTTTATGATTATGTCATGAACCATCCTGAGTCAGAAGACTTTTATCAACATTTATTGGCCTTGATTGAGCCGATTTTGCCAAGTTACCAAAAGGAAGGTAAGTCCGTTTTGACCATTGCCATGGGTTGTACGGGTGGGCAACACCGTAGTGTGGCTTTTGCTAAACGCTTGGCGCAGGACTTATCCAAGAATTGGCCTGTTAATGAAGGGCATCGCGACAAAGACCGAAGAAAGGAAACGGTAAACCGTTCATGAGAAAACCAAAGATAACGGTGATTGGTGGAGGGACTGGGATCCCCGTCATTCTAAAAAGTCTGCGTGAAAAAGATGTGGAAATCGCTGCTATCGTAACAGTGGCAGATGATGGCGGCTCTTCAGGTGAACTCCGAAAAAATATGCAGCAGTTGACACCGCCAGGCGATCTCCGCAATGTCCTTGTAGCTATGTCGGATATGCCTAAGTTTTATGAGAAAGTCTTTCAGTATCGCTTTTCTGAAGATGCAGGAGCCTTTGCTGGTCATCCATTGGGAAATCTCATTATCGCTGGCCTGTCAGAGATGCAGGGTTCGACTTATAATGCCATGCAGCTACTGAGCAAATTTTTCCATACAACTGGGAAGATTTATCCTTCCAGTGACCATCCTTTGACCCTGCATGCAGTCTTTCAGGATGGGACAGAAGTAGCTGGAGAGAGTCATATTGCAGACCATCCAGGCATGATTGACCATGTCTATGTGACCAATACCCTCAACGATGATACGCCTCTGGCTAGCCGTCGAGTAGTGCAGACCATTCTTGAAAGTGACATGATTGTCCTCGGACCTGGTTCTCTCTTTACCTCGATTTTGCCCAATATCGTGATTAAGGAAATTGGGCAGGCGCTTTTGGAAACCAAGGCAGAAATCGCCTATGTCTGCAATATTATGACCCAACGTGGGGAGACAGAACACTTTACAGATAGTGATCACGTGGAAGTCTTGCATCGTCACCTTGGCCGACCTTTTATCGATACTGTCTTGGTGAATATTGAAAAAGTGCCTCAGGAATACATGAATTCCAACCGTTTTGATGAATACTTAGTGCAGGTGGAACATGATTTTGCTGGTCTTTGTAAGCAGGTTCCGCGCGTGATTTCATCCAACTTCCTACGTCTGGAAAATGGGGGTGCCTTCCACGATGGGGATTTGATTGTGGATGAGTTGATGCGCATTATACAGGTGAGAAAATGAGTTTCACAGTAGCAGTAAAAGAAGAAATCTTAGGTCAACACCATCTGAGCCGGCATGAATTATCAGCCATTATCAAGATGTCTGGCAGTATCGGTCTCTCGACTTCGGGCTTGACCTTGTCTGTCGTGACAGAAAATGCCAAGCTGGCTCGTCACCTCTATGAGTCCTTTCTCCATTTCTACGAAATCAAATCGGAAATTCGTCACCACCAACGGAGCAATCTTCGTAAGAATCGGGTCTATACCGTTTTTACAGATGAAAAGGTGCAGGACTTGTTGAGTGATTTGCACTTGGCAGACTCCTTTTTTGGCCTAGAAACAGGTATTGATGAGGCGATTTTATCGGATGAGGAAGCCGGTCGTGCCTATCTTTGTGGTGCTTTCTTGGCAAATGGAAGCATTCGTGACCCTGAGTCAGGCAAGTATCAGTTGGAAATCAGTTCTGTTTATCTGGATCACGCTCAAGGGATTGCTTCTCTTCTCCAGCAGTTTTTGCTGGATGCCAAGGTGCTTGAGCGCAAGAAGGGGGCTGTAACCTACCTCCAGCGTGCCGAAGACATTATGGACTTCTTGATTGTCATCGGAGCCATGCAGGCGCGAGATGATTTTGAGCGGGTTAAGATTTTGCGAGAAACCCGTAATGACCTCAATCGGGCCAATAATGCCGAGACGGCGAATATAGCTCGGACAGTCTCTGCCAGCATGAAGACCATCAATAATATCAGTAAAATCAAAGATATCATGGGCTTAGAAAATCTGCCAGTGGATTTGCAGGAAGTAGCGCAGTTGCGGATTCAGCACCCAGACTACTCTATCCAGCAGTTAGCAGATAGCCTCAGCAATCCCCTTACAAAAAGTGGTGTCAACCACAGACTTAGAAAAATAAACAAGATTGCTGATGAACTATAAAACCACGAATCGTAGGACTCGTGGTTCTTTTTTATAAACTAGTTGAGTGTTTTGGTTGTACTTTTTGCTCAGGGTCGATGTAGTTGATAGCATTGTTGACAGCAGTTGGAGCTTCTCCGAGGCCTGTCGCAATCAGATCAATTTTTCCGTCATAGTAGCAGCAGTCACCGATAGCATAGATACCTGCTTTGCTGGATTCCTGTTTGCTGTTGACGATAATCTTGTGGCGGTTGAGGTCCAGACCCCAGTTTTTAAGGTTACCGACAGAAGATTTGAAACCATAGTTGACAAAGAGGTGGTCTATGTCAATAGTTTCTGTTTCATCAGATTTGACTTTTGTGATTTCCAACTTGTCAAGCGTTTTTCCATCTCCAAGGAGTTGGCTAGGGACGAATGGTGTCTTGATGGTCACAGATGATTCTTGCAAGGCTTGCACACTATGCTCCAAAGCACGAAAATTATCTCTGCGGTGGACAAGGGTAGTTGGTGCGATTTTTTCAAAAGCCAAAGCCCAATCCACAGCTGAGTCTCCTCCACCAAGAATCGTCACTTTCTTACCAGCGTATTGCTGGATATTGGAAACGTGGTAGTGGATATTTTCATAGCCCTCAACGCCTTCTAGTTCCAGCGGACGTGGTTTAAAGGCACCGCCACCCATAGCGATGATAACAGTTTTAGACAGGTGACTTCCTTTAGAAGTTGTGATGACAAATCCTTCTTCTTGTTTTTCAATCTCAAGAACCGTTTCATTGAGATGAATAGGGGTATCAAAGCCGTTTAATTGCTCGATTAGACGGTTAGTCAACTCTTCTCCAGTCAGGTTTGGGAAACCTGGGACGTCTAGGATTTCCTTTTCAGGATAGAGAATAGCAGGTTGTCCACCTAGTTGTGGAAGAGAGTCGATGATTTGGACCTTGGCTTGGCGTAGGTGGGCATAGAAGGCTGCAAAAAGCCCGACGGGACCACCACCTACAATGGTAATATCATAGAGTTGAGACATGGTTTCTCCTTTGTTTTTTCTAGTCAGTTTATTTTATCATATTTTTTCTTTAATTTAAAATGAAGTAGGATAGGGAAAAAAATGTCAGAAAAATGGTATAATAGAAAGGAACGTGTTTGGACAGAGAGGAGACAGCAGATGAACTTTCAACAATTATCCAACCTGCAATATTGGACTAGCTTGTTTTCTAGTCCTTGGAGTATTGCCATCAATATGTTTGATATTTTGATTGTGGCCTATATTTTATATCGTTTTACAAAAGCGATAGCTGGCACCAAGATTATGATTTTGGTGCGTGGGGTCGTGATCTTTGTATTAGCCCAGGTTGTGGCCAATATCCTTGGTTTAACAACGATTTCTTGGTTGATTAATCAAATTATCACCTATGGAGTTATTGCTGCGGTTGTTATCTTCTCTCCAGAGATTCGGACTGGTTTGGAACGCTTGGGAAGGGCGACAGATTTCTTTTCTACTGCTCAAATTAGTGCAGAGGAGCAAATGATTCGTGCCTTTGTCAAGTCGGTTGAATATATGAGTCCTCGTAAGATTGGTGCTCTGGTTGCCATCCAACGAGTTCGGACCTTACAAGAATACATTGCGACAGGGATTCCTTTGGATGCCAATATTTCAGCTGAACTCCTTATTAATATCTTTATCCCCAACACTCCCCTACACGATGGTGCTGTGATTATCAGAGAAAATCGAATAGCAGTAACCTCTGCCTATCTGCCCTTGACAGAAAGCACAGGGATTTCCAAGGAATTTGGGACCAGACACCGGGCGGCTATCGGTTTGTCAGAAGTATCCGATGCCTTGACCTTCATCGTCTCAGAGGAAACAGGAGGCATTTCTATTACCTATAACGGTGTTTTCAAGCACGACTTGACGATTGAAGAATTTGAAGCAGAGCTACGAGCAATTCTTTTGCCGGCTGTTGAGGAAAAAGTCAGTTTCAAGGACCGTTTGCTAGGAGGTTGGAAATATGAGAAAAAATAGTCTATATATCATTTCATCTCTCTTTTTTGCTTGTGTCTTATTCATTTATGCAACGTCAACCAACTTTCAAAATAGCAATACCGCAAGGCAGGTCAAATCAGAAACCTACACCAATACGATAACGAACGTTCCTATCGATATTCACTATGATAATGACCAGTATTTCATTAGTGGATTTGCATCAGAAGTTTCAGTGATATTAACCGGAGCTAATCGTGTGACCTTGGCCAGCGAAATGCAGGAGAGCACTCGTAAGTTTAAGGTCACTGCTGATTTGACGGATGCCAGTGTTGGAACGATTGAAGTTCCCTTGAATATTGAAAATCTTCCAAATGGATTGACCGCTGTGGCAACGCCTCAAAAGATTACAGTGAAAGTTGGGAAGAAGGTTAAGCGAGATGGGATGATTGTTGTGCCACAAGTTGACCAAAGCCAGATTGATTCCAAGTTACAACTTGATAGTGTAACCGTGTCAAATGAACGCGTTTCGGTCACAACTGACCAAGAAACACTAGCTAAGATTGACAAAATTATTGCACTTTTACCAACCAGCGAACGCATAACAGGAAATTACAGTGGTTCGGTACCTTTGCAGGCAATCGACCGTAATGGTGTTGTCTTACCGGCAGTTATTACTCCGTTCGACACAACAATGAAGGTGACTACAAAACCAGTAGCACCAAGTTCAAGTACATCAAATTCAACTACAAGCAGTTCGTCGGAGACATCTTCGTCAACGAAAGCAACTAGTTCAAAAACGAATTAAAAATAGGAAAAGGATTTTATAAAAATGGGTAAATATTTTGGGACTGATGGAGTCCGTGGAGAAGCTAACGTAGAATTAACGCCAGAATTGGCCTTTAAGCTAGGACGTTTTGGAGGCTATGTTCTTAGCCAACATGAAACGGAAGCACCGAAAGTCTTTGTAGGACGTGACACACGTATTTCAGGGGAAATGCTGGAATCGGCTTTGGTGGCAGGTCTCCTCTCTGTAGGGATTCACGTCTACAAACTTGGTGTCCTTGCAACACCAGCAGTAGCTTACTTGGTAAAAACTGAGGGAGCTAGTGCGGGTGTCATGATTTCTGCTAGTCACAACCCAGCCCTTGATAATGGAATTAAGTTCTTTGGTGGTGATGGTTTCAAACTAGATGATGAAAAAGAAGCAGAAATTGAAGCCCTGCTAGATGCTGCGGAAGATACTCTGCCACGTCCAAGTGCTGAAGGCTTGGGAACCTTGGTAGATTATCCAGAAGGCTTGCGTAAGTATGAAGGCTACCTTGTTTCAACTGGAACTCCTCTTGAAGGAATGAAGGTTGCCTTGGATACAGCTAATGGTGCAGCTTCTACAAGTGCCCGTCAAATCTTTGCAGACCTTGGTGCTCAATTAACTGTTATCGGGGAAACACCAGATGGTCTTAACATCAACCTTAATGTTGGTTCAACCCACCCAGAAGCCCTTCAAGAAGTGGTTAAAGAAAGCGGCTCAGCTATTGGTTTGGCCTTTGACGGAGACAGTGACCGCTTGATTGCTGTTGATGAAAATGGTGATATCGTTGATGGTGACAAAATCATGTACATCATCGGGAAATACCTTTCTGAAAAAGGACAATTGGCCCAAAATACAATTGTGACAACTGTCATGTCCAATCTTGGTTTCCACAAGGCCTTGGACCGTGAAGGTATTAACAAGGCAGTCACTGCAGTTGGCGACCGCTACGTTGTTGAAGAAATGAGAAAATTAGGCTACAACCTCGGTGGTGAACAGTCTGGTCACGTCATCTTGATGGACTACAATACAACAGGTGATGGTCAATTATCAGCTGTCCAATTGACAAAAATCATGAAGGAAACTGGTAAGAGCTTGTCAGAGTTGGCAGCAGAAGTAACCATCTATCCACAAAAATTAGTCAATATCCGAGTGGAAAATGCCATGAAGGAAAAGGCTATGGAAGTGCCAGCTATCAAGGCTATCATCGAGAAGATGGAAGAAGAAATGGCAGGGAATGGTCGTATTCTTGTTCGCCCAAGTGGAACAGAGCCCCTCTTGCGTGTCATGGCAGAAGCGCCTACAACAGAAGAAGTAGACTACTATGTTGATACCATCGCAGACGTAGTTCGAGCTGAAATCGGGATTGACTAAATCCTAGAAAACTAGATGAAAATAAAAAATTATGGTACAATAGCTTATAATATTGTAGCCGAGGGAGAAAGACATGAATCTTAAACGTGAACAAGAATTTGTTAGTCAGTATCATTTTGATGCGCGTAATTTTGAATGGGAAAATGAAAATGGAGCTCCTGAAACTAAGGTGGATGTGAACTTCCAATTAATTCAACATGACCAAGAAAATCAAGTGACTTCCTTGATTGTTGTCTTGAGTTTTATGATTGTATTTGATAAATTTGTCATCAGTGGAACCATTTCACAGGTGAACCATATCGATGGTCGTATTGTTAACGAACCAAGTGAATTGAACCAAGAAGAAGTGGAAACCTTGGCTCGTCCATGTTTGAACATGCTCAACCGTTTGACTTACGAAGTAACTGAAATTGCATTAGACTTACCAGGAATCAATTTGGAGTTCTAATATGAAATTAGCTGTTATCACAGATTCCTCTGCCTATCTCAGTGCAGATACCTTGCAAAGAGAAGATTTATTTGTCTTGGATATTCCTGTTAATATTGATGGTGAGGAGTATGTCGAAGGTATCAATCTGACTGCTGAGGAGTTTTACCAAAAAATGGCTCAGGCTTCTGAATTGCCTAAGACCAGTCAACCAAGTATTGCCAAGTTAGATGAGATTCTAACTTCGCTCAAAGAACAAGGCTACACACATGCTTTGGGGCTTTTCCTATCTTCTGGAATTTCAGGTTTTTACCAAAATATCCAGTACATGGTCGATGACTATGAGGGCTTAACCATTGCCTTCCCAGACACTCTGATTACAAGTGCTCCTCTGGGGATCATGGTTGAAAGTGTCTTTAACTGGCGAGACCAGGGCGATGATTTTGCCATCATTCAAGATAAGCTAGCTATTCAAATTAGTCACACATCTGCTTTCATCATGGTCGATGATTTGGATCATTTGGTAAAAGGTGGACGCCTTTCAAATGGAGCTGCTATTTTGGGCAATCTGCTAAGCATTAAGCCAATCCTCTATTTCAATGACCAAGGTGTGATTGAAGTGTACGAAAAAGTTCGTACTGAAAAGAAAGCAACCAAGCGTTTAATTGAGATTATCAAGGAAGCAACAGCTTCAGGCCAATACCGTATCATTGTCATTCACGGGAATGCTCCTGAAAAAGCTGAAGAATTGCGTCAACACTTGCTTGAATCTGGAGTGGCTACGGATATTTCACTTGCTACATTTGGCAGTGTCATTGGTACCCACCTAGGATCAGGAAGTATTGCTCTGGGTTATATTCCAGTGATTTAGTTAGCACTTCAAGACTAGTCAAGAAGGATTTGTATCTTAGAAATTGAACATGGACTAGCTTCCTCTTGAAAAAAGATGCCTGTCTTGCCTTTCGTGTAAAGTCAGCGCCATTCCCTATTTTTCATGGGCAGCTAAGGTCCTTTGAATCTTGATAATTGAACACGCCTAGAACCCTGTGTGAGAAAGATAGTTCTTACAAGGAGTAGACATCCCTGGATCAGAATTCCTATTTCACTTTGTGTTCTTACAGGCTTTGTATCTTAGACAGGAGTAGAGATGAGTATTCGAGTAATTATTGCTGGTTTTAAGGGAAAGATGGGCCAAGCTGCTTGTCAGATGGTCTTGGCTGATCCAGACTTGGACTTGGTAGCAGTTTTGGATCCCTTTGAGTCTGAATCAGAATGGCAGGGTATTCCTGTTTTCAAGGATAAGGCTGATTTAGCAGGATTTGAAGCGGATGTCTGGGTAGACTTTACTACACCAGCTGTTGCCTATGAAAATACACGCTTTGCTCTTGAAAATGGCTTTGCTCCAGTAGTTGGAACGACAGGATTCACTAGTGAAGAAATTGCAGAATTAAAAGCATTTTCCCGTGAACAAGATTTGGGTGGCTTGATTGCCCCTAACTTTGCCTTGGGTGCTGTCTTGCTTATGCAATTTGCGGCGCAGGCTGCCAAATATTTCCCAAATGTGGAGATTATCGAGCTCCATCATGACAAGAAAAAAGATGCTCCGAGTGGAACAGCTATTAAAACAGCTGAGTTGATGGCAGAAGTTCGAGAGTCTATTCAGCAAGGTGCGCCTGATGAGGAAGAATTGATTGCAGGTGCCCGTGGTGCTGACTTTGATGGCATGCGGATCCACTCAGTTCGTTTGCCAGGCTTGGTAGCTCATCAGGAAGTCATCTTTGGCAATCAAGGAGAAGGATTGACCCTCCGTCATGACTCCTATGATCGCAGCTCCTTCATGACAGGGGTGAATTTGGGAATTAAAGAAGTTGTCAAGCGTCATGAGCTTGTCTATGGATTAGAACACTTATTATGAGATTAACGCAAATGCCTTCTGAATTTCAGAAGGCTTTACCAGTATTAGAAAAAATTAAAGAAGCAGGCTTTGAAGCCTATTTTGTTGGGGGCTCTGTTCGAGATGCCCTCCTCAATCGTCCCATCCACGATGTGGATATTGCGACGTCTTCTTATCCAGAGGAGACCAAGCAGATTTTTCCGCGAACAGCCGATATCGGAATCGAGCATGGAACTGTCTTGGTCTTAGATGGGGATGAGGAGTATGAGGTAACCACCTTTCGGACAGAGGATGTCTATGTGGACTATCGTAGACCTAGTGCGGTTTCTTTTGTTCGTTCGCTAGAAGAAGACCTCAAGCGCCGTGATTTTACAGTCAATGCCTTTGCCTTGGATGAGACAGGAGAAATCATTGACTTGTTTCATGGTTTAGAAGATTTGGAAAAGCAAGTCTTACGAGCAGTTGGAGTGGCTAGTGAGCGTTTCAACGAAGATGCTTTGCGGATTATGCGTGGTTTCCGTTTTCAGGCCAGTCTTGGCTTTGAGCTTGAGTCAGAAACATTTAAAGCTATGAAGACTTTGACGCCACTTTTGGAGAAAATTTCTGTGGAGCGTACCTTCGTTGAGTTTGATAAACTCTTGCTGGCTTCATTTTGGAGAAGGGGTTTGGCTTCCATGATTGAGAGTCAAGCTTATGACTATCTCCCTGATATGACAGCTAGCCAGGACAATCTCAATAGACTGTTTGATTTAGAGACTGATTTCACCTTTGAATCTTCAGAGCAAGCCTGGGCGGCTCTACTGTGGGCTTTGGATATTGAAAATGCGCAGCCATTTTTGAAGGCTTGGAAGACCTCACGCCAGTTTGCTAAGCAAGTTCAGGATTTACTGACTATTTTGACCTTGCGTGAAAAGGGAGAATTGAGCAAGCGCGATTGTTACCGCTTTGACTTGGATTTACTTTTACAGGCTGAAAATCTTCGTCAGGCTCAGGGAAAACCAGTCAACCCACAAGTCATCACAGAATCCTACCATAGTCTGATCATTCATGACAAGAAAGAAATTCAGATTAATGGTGGCATTTTGATTAAGGAATATGGCTATCAACCAGGTCCAGATTTGGGAGAGATTTTAACAGAGATTGAATATGCCATTGTCGATGGAGAATTGGAAAATGACCGTCAAGCCATCCATGCTTATCTGAGGGAGAAAAAATGAGTGATTTTATCGTTGAAAAACTAAGTAAATCCGTCGGTGATAAGACCGTTTTTAAGGAAATTTCCTTTATCATCCATGACCTAGACAGAATTGGTCTAATCGGTGTCAATGGAACAGGCAAGACCACCCTTTTGGATGTTCTTTCTGGTGTTTCTGGATTTGATGGGGATGTCAGTCCCTTTTCAGCTAAGAATGATTACCAGATTGGTTACTTGACCCAAGATCCTGATTTTGATGATAGCAAGACGGTCTTGGATACGGTTCTATCTAGTGACCTCAAGGAAATCCAGCTTATTCGTGAGTATGAACTCCTCATGCTCAACTATAGTGAGGACAAGCAGGCGCGTTTGGAACGGGTCATGGCAGAGATGGACTCTCTCCAAGCTTGGGAAATTGAGAGTCAGGTTAAGACGGTTCTCAGCAAGCTGGGTATTCAGGACTTATCTACTCCTGTTGGGGAATTGTCAGGTGGTCTGAGAAGACGGGTCCAGTTGGCGCAAGTCTTACTTGGCAATCACGACCTCTTGCTTTTGGATGAGCCAACCAACCATCTGGATATTGCGACTATTGAGTGGCTGACCCTCTTTTTGAAAAATTCTAAGAAGACCGTCCTTTTTATTACCCACGACCGTTATTTCCTAGACGCTTTGTCAACACGGATTTTCGAGTTGGACCGAGCAGGCTTGACTGAGTATCAAGGGAATTATCAGGACTATGTTCGCCTAAAGGCGGAACAGGATGAGCGCGACGCGGCTCTTCTCCACAAAAAGGAACAACTTTATAAGCAAGAATTGGCCTGGATGCGCAGACAACCGCAGGCGCGTGCAACCAAGCAGCAGGCTCGTATCAATCGTTTCCACGACCTGAAAAAGGAAATTTCAGGCGGCGTTGCTGAAACAGACTTGACTATGAACTTTGAAACCAGTCGGATTGGGAAGAAAGTCATCGAGTTTCAGGATGTTTCCTTTGCCTATGAAAACAAGCCCATTTTGCAAGATTTTAATCTCTTAGTTCAGGCCAAAGACCGTATCGGAATCGTTGGGGATAACGGTGTTGGGAAATCAACTCTCCTTAACTTGATTGCAGGAAGTCTTGAGCCGACAGCAGGTCAAGTTGTAATAGGGGAAACTGTTCGTATCGCCTATTTCTCTCAACAAATTGAGGGCTTGGATGAAAGCAAGCGAGTGATCAATTACTTGCAGGAAGTGGCAGAAGAGGTCAAGACCAGCGGTGGTTCTAGTACTTCGATTGCAGAGTTGCTGGAGCAGTTCCTCTTCCCACGTTCGACGCATGGAACCTTGATTGAGAAATTGTCTGGGGGAGAGAAAAAACGTCTTTATCTCCTCAAACTGCTCTTGGAAAAACCAAATGTTCTTCTCTTGGACGAACCGACAAATGACTTAGATATTGCGACCTTGACAGTTTTGGAGAATTTCTTGCAAGGCTTTGCTGGTCCAGTTTTGACTGTTAGTCACGACCGCTATTTCTTGGATAAGGTAGCGATCAAGATTCTGGCTTTTGAGGATGGCAAGATTCGTCCTTTCTTTGGTCATTACACCGACTATCTTGATGAAAAAGTCTTTGAAACAGAGATGGCCAATCAAGTGCAAAAAGCCGAAAAGGAAAAAGTGGTCAAGGTCAGAGAAGACAAGAAACGCATGACTTACCAAGAAAAGCAGGAGTGGGCAAGTATTGAAGGTGATATTGAAGCCTTGGAAAATCGTATCGCTACTATTGAAGAGGAAATGCAGGCAAATGGCTCTGACTTTGGTAAGTTGGCTACTCTCCAAAAAGAACTGGATGAGAAAAACGAAGCACTCCTTGAAAAATACGAACGCTATGAGTATCTCAGTGACTTTGATAGCTAGAAGAATAGAAAAATCCCGTCTCATGACAGGATTTCTCTATTCTTTTTTTGTTTCCTGGTGGAAGATATTTTGCCAAGTTTCGTGGCGACGCCAGATACTGGTATGGACGATGCCATCTAACTCATAGCTGATGAGTTTGGTCTTTTGACTGATGGAAGTGATTTGAATATCCTTGATAGCTGAATTCAAGTCTTTTTCGGCTTTATAGGCCTCTTTATCCATCTGCTCTCCATCTTGGCGAATATAGACAAAATCGTCGGCTATGAGTTCTTCCAGTTGATTTCCTTGGTCAATCAATTGTTCGCGCATAAGCAATTTTTTATAGACATTGTCTAAAATCTCATCCTCAGGGATAGGTGCTGGCTCGATATGGACATCGGTATCAAAAACCCCAAAACGTTCCTCCAGCATAGACTCGACTTGATCCGCAATCTCGTGGCTTTCAAAAACAGACAGGTCAGGATTCATCTCCAGCGTGATATCCAGGTAAATGTTGCTACCGTAGGTGCGACCTCTTTGAGATTTAACCTTGCTAATTTTGGGAATTTCCATGATAGCCTTTTGATAGTCCTCAAGCAGACGGTCGTCAAAACCATCTGAAAGACTAAAAGAAGACTCGATGAAGATATCATAGGCAGTTTTCAAGATAAAGAAAGTGATGATGATAGCGACCAGTTTATCCACAATGGGATAATTGAAACTGCTGGCTAGGATGGCAATGGTAGTTCCAAGTGAGGTGACAGCATCAGAAAGATTGTCCTTGGCGGCAGCCTTCAGTGCCTTAGAGTTGGATTTCTTACTGAGGCGAGTATTGTAGAGATAAACTAGAAACATAATCGCTGCAGAAATGATTCCTAGAGTTGCACCCAGAGGATCAATGACCGTTTCTTCACGACTGAGAATCTTCTGAATGGTATCCCTTAGAACATCAAAGCCAACATAGAACATGATGATGGAAGTGACTAAACTAGCCAAATCTTCAATCTTCCAGTGACCAAAACGGTGGTCTCGGTCAGCAGGCTGGCGTGCCATCCGGATTCCAATCAAGAGGGCCACATTTCCAATGATGTCCGACACGTTGTTGAAACCATCGGCCACCAAACTGGATGAATGGAGGAGGTGCCCAGTTGCTAATTTGGCTGCAGACAAGATCAAATAGGTCGAAATGCTGATAATGGCCCCACGCTCAGCTAACTTGAGATTTGAAATAGATTGCTTCATTCAACTTCCTTTCTAGTCACATAGCATTTTACCATTATACTGGTTTTCAAGGGAAAATTCAAATAAGTCATTTTTTACTCTTTGAAAACTTTTCAAAATTTGGTATAATAGTACTACTCAAGGGAGTAGCTGGCAGAAACCTGTGATAGTGTCGTCATTCCGAATTTTATACTGAAAAGTATGCTTTCCGGCACTATCTTAAACAGCGAGACTTGTTATGATTAACAGGTCTCTTTTTGTTTGTCGTGAAAAGATACGATGAGGGGAAAGAGAGTCTGTTTTGCACACAATGTCAAGGAGGAGACACATGTCAAAAGAACAAAAACGCCAAGCGTTTTACACTCAGAGTCCTGAAGAGGTCTTGAAGGCTGTGGATGCGACCGAGCAAGGTTTGTCATCAAGTGAGGCGGAAAAGCGCCTTGCAGAATTTGGCCACAATGAACTCGAAGAAGGCGAGAAACGATCAATCCTGGTCAAATTCATCGAGCAATTTAAGGATTTGATGATTATCATCCTAGTTGCGGCAGCTATCTTGTCAGTTGTGACTTCTGGTGGGGAAGATATCGCAGATGCCATTATCATCCTAGCCGTGGTTATCATTAACGCTGCCTTTGGTGTTTACCAAGAAGGAAAAGCAGAAGAAGCCATCGAAGCCCTCAAGTCCATGTCTAGTCCAGCTGCCCGCGTTCTTCGTGATGGGCATATGGCGGAGATTGACTCTAAAGAATTGGTACCAGGTGATATCGTCGCTCTCGAAGCTGGTGATGTAGTACCTGCAGACCTACGTTTGCTAGAAGCCAACTCTCTTAAAATCGAAGAAGCAGCTCTTACAGGTGAGTCTGTGCCAGTCGAAAAAGACTTGACAGTTGAACTTGCTGCAGATGCTGGTATTGGTGACCGTGTCAACATGGCCTTCCAAAACTCTAACGTAACCTATGGTCGCGGTCTGGGTGTTGTTGTCAATACAGGGATGTATACTGAAGTCGGTCACATCGCAGGTATGCTTCAAGACGCTGATGAGACTGATACACCCCTCAAACAAAACTTGAATAACCTTTCTAAGGTCTTGACCTATGCAATTTTGGTCATTGCACTTGTTACTTTTGTAGTTGGTGTTTTCATTCAAGGCAAAAATCCACTTGGTGAGTTGATGACCTCTGTTGCGCTTGCTGTTGCAGCCATCCCAGAAGGACTTCCTGCTATCGTGACCATCGTTCTTGCCCTTGGTACTCAAGTTTTGGCCAAACGAAACTCTATTGTTCGTAAGTTGCCAGCAGTAGAAACACTTGGTTCAACAGAAATCATTGCTTCTGATAAGACTGGTACGCTGACCATGAACAAGATGACCGTCGAAAAAGTCTTCTACGATGCAATCCTACATGACTCAGCTGATGATATTGAACTAGGGCTTGAAATGCCCCTTCTTCGTTCAGTTGTCTTGGCCAATGATACTAAAATAGATGTGGAAGGCAACCTGATTGGTGATCCAACCGAAACAGCCTTTATCCAGTATGCCTTGGATAAGGGTTACGATGTCAAAGGATTTTTAGACAAATATCCTCGTGTAGCTGAATTGCCATTTGACTCTGACCGTAAGCTCATGTCAACGGTTCACCCATTGCCAGATGGTAAATTCCTTGTAGCAGTCAAGGGTGCGCCAGACCAACTCTTAAAACGTTGTGTTCTTCGTGATAAGGCTGGGGATATTGCTCCGATTGATGAGAAAGTTACAAACCTCATTCATACAAACAATTCTGAAATGGCTCACCAAGCCTTGCGTGTCCTTGCTGGTGCTTATAAGATTATTGACAGCATTCCAGAAAACCTCACTTCTGAAGAGCTTGAAAATGATTTAATCTTTACTGGTTTGATTGGGATGATTGACCCTGAACGTCCTGAAGCTGCTGAGGCTGTTCGTGTGGCTAAGGAAGCGGGAATCCGTCCAATCATGATTACGGGTGACCACCAAGACACTGCAGAAGCTATTGCCAAACGTTTGGGAATCATTGATGCAAATGATACAGAAGGCCATGTTTTAACTGGTGCTGAGCTCAACGAACTGTCAGATGAAGACTTTGAAAAAGTAGTTGGTCAATACTCTGTTTATGCCCGTGTGTCTCCAGAACACAAGGTTCGTATCGTCAAGGCTTGGCAAAAACAAGGTAAAGTCGTTGCCATGACAGGTGATGGTGTCAATGATGCGCCAGCTCTGAAAACAGCCGATATCGGTATCGGTATGGGAATCACTGGTACAGAGGTTTCTAAGGGGGCATCTGACATGATTCTTGCAGATGATAACTTTGCGACTATCATCGTCGCAGTTGAAGAAGGACGTAAGGTCTTCTCAAACATTCAAAAGACTATTCAGTACCTACTTTCTGCCAATACTGCTGAAGTATTAACTATCTTCTTATCAACCTTGTTTGGTTGGGATGTCTTGCAGCCAGTTCATCTTTTGTGGATCAACTTGGTAACCGATACCTTCCCAGCTATCGCTCTAGGTGTTGAACCAGCTGAACCTGGTGTCATGAACCATAAACCACGTGGACGCAAGGCAAGCTTCTTCTCAGGTGGTGTTTTGAGTTCTATCATCTATCAAGGTGTACTCCAAGCAGCTATTGTTATGAGTGTTTATGGCCTTGCTCTTCTTTACCCAGTGCATGTGGGTGACAATCATGCCATTCATGCGGATGCCCTTACTATGGCCTTTGCAACCCTTGGTTTGATTCAGCTCTTCCATGCCTATAATGTCAAGTCTGTTTACCAATCCATCTTGACAGTTGGCCCATTCAAGTCTAAGACCTTCAACTGGTCCATCTTGGTATCCTTCATCCTTCTCATGGCAACAATCGTCGTAGAACCGCTTGAAGGAATCTTCCACGTAACCAAACTAGACTTGTCACAATGGGGAATCGTTATAGGCGGAAGCTTCTCAATGATTATTATTGTCGAAATCGTTAAATTTATCCAACGCAAACTTGGCTTTGACAAGAATGCGATTTAAAAAGAAAAAGTCATCTTCGGATGGCTTTTTGCTACAGTTGAGGGAAAGGGCTTGCAGTTATCGGCTTTTGTGCTATAATTGCTATAATATAGTAAAAAGTAAGAGGAGTGTGAGGAAGTGGAGAAGAAAATTGTAAAGGATATTTTGTTTTTATCTCAGGTGTCTCAGCCGGCAAGTCAGGAAGATCTGTATCTTGCCAGAGATTTACAAGATACGCTCTTAGCAAATCGTGAGACCTGCGTTGGTATAGCTGCCAATATGATTGGGGTGCAAAAGCGCGTGATTATTTTTAATCTTGGTTTGGTTCCTGTGGTCATGTTCAACCCAGTGCTCCTGTCCTCTGAAGGACCTTATGAGACAGAGGAAGGCTGTTTGTCCTTGACAGGTGTGAGACCTATTAGGCGTTATGAAACCATAAAGGTTGCCTATCGTGACAACAAGTGGCAGGAACAGACCATTACCTTGACAGGCTTCCCAGCCCAGATTTGCCAGCATGAACTGGATCACTTGGAAGGACGAATCATTTAGGAGGAAAGCAAATGAAACGGATAGTCTTTGAACTTATTTTTATCGCAACGACCTGGTATATCTTTTTACCGCCTCTTAACCTGAACAGCTGGGAATTTCTCTTTTTCCTCTGTGGGCATTTGCTGGTTGTAGCAATCTTATTTGGCTTTGGCAAGGGAATAAACCTTGTCAAAACGGTTCATGTGCGCCACGGCAAGGCGGAAGCTGCCTTAAATCTTGAGGGTTTCAAAATCAATCGGTTAGGGAAAATCCTTTTAGCTTCTATTGGAGGAATTCTTCTCTTAGCAGCCTTGGTTTCCTTGGTGACTTCTAGTATTTTTCAGGCTAAAAATTATGCCAATGTAGTCACGGTTACGGAAAAAGACTTTACTGAATTTCCTAAGACTGACACCAGTAAGGTTCCTATCTTAGATAGAAGTACTGCTGAAAAAATTGGTGACCGCTACTTGGGTTCCCTAACAGATAAGGTGTCGCAGTACGTAGCGGCAGATACCTATACCCAATTGACAATTGATGGGAAGCCTTATCGAGTGACGCCACTAGAATACGCAGACCCTATCAAATGGTTTAACAATCAAGCTAAGGGAATCGGCGAGTATATCAAGGTGGACATGGTAACTGGAAATGCGAATTTGGTAGACTTGAAGACACCAATCAAGTATTCGGACTCAGAGTATTTTAACCGCGATGTCAAGCGTCACCTCCGATTGAAGTACCCAACTAAAATCTTCAAGACTCCATCTTTTGAGGTGGACGATGAGGGCAATCCTTTCTATGTAGCAACAGTTTACCAAAAGCAATTTGGACTTGCGGTTCCTCGTCCTGTTTCAGTCATTATCTTGGATGCCACAAATGGAGAAACCAAGGAATACAGCTTGTCAGATGTTCCAGAATGGGTGGACAGGGTTTATCCAGCTGAGGAAACCATTGAGCAAATCAACTATAACGGCAAGTACAAGGACGGTTTCTGGAATGCCATGATTTCCAAGAAAAACGTAACCCAGACTACCAAGGGATATAATTATTTGTCTATCGGTAATGACATCTATCTCTACACAGGCGTGACGTCGGCCAATGCAGATGAAAGTAATCTTGGTTTTATCCTTGAAAATATGCGAACAGGAGAAATCACTAAGTACAGCTTGGCTTCTGCGACCGAAGAATCAGCCCGTGAATCAGCCGAAGGTGCTGTTCAGGAGAAATCCTACAAGGCAACCTTCCCAATCCTCATCAACCTCAATGACAAGCCTCTCTACATCATGGGCTTGAAGGACAATGCTGGTTTGGTCAAAGAGTACGCCCTGGTAGACGCAGTCGAGTACCAAAATGTTATCGTAGCAACGACAGTGGAAGAACTACTCAGCAAATACGCCAACAAAAACGATCTTGAAATTGATAATGAAACCACAGAAAGTATCAAGGGTGTGGTAGCAGACCTCAAATCAGCTGTTATCAAGGGGGACACCGTCTACTTCTTTAAAGTTGATGGCAAGATTTACAAGGTTAAGGCGTCTGTATCAGATGACCTCCCTTACCTTGAAAATGGTAAAACCTTCGAAGGTCAAGTAGGAAAAGACAACTATCTCAAGACCTTTAAAGTACAGTAATACTCTTCGAAAATCTCTTCAAACCACGTCAACGTCGCCTTGCCGTACTCAAGTACAGCCTGCGGCTAGTTTCCTAGTTTGCTCTTTGATTTTCATTGAGTATAAAAAAGGTTTATTTAAGAAGTATATGTTATAATAAGGTAAATTAAGACTAATGGAGGACAAACAAATGGGTTTTTATGTGATGCTTGCTTCAATGCTACTCGGACTGCTCGCTTTGAAGATAGGTTTTTCTCAGTTCAAGGAGAAAAAAGATAAATTCTTATCTATCTTAACAAGCTTAGCTGGCCTAGCCCTTGTTCTCGTGGCTGTCTGGTTAGGATGGTCAAAATAAATAGAGAAGCCTCGGTCAAACCGAGGTTTTTCAGATGAATTTCTTGGTAGTGGCTAAAAAATATGCTACACTATTAATATGAAAATTTTAATCCCAACAGCAAAAGAAATGAACACAGATTTGCCAAGTATCGAAGCTGCTCCTTTAAGACAAGAAAGTCAGGCCGTGCTGGATGCCTTGGCCCTCTATTCTGCTAGTCAATTGGAGAGTTTTTACAAGGTATCAGCTGAAAAGGCGGCGGAGGAATTTCAACATATCCAAGCTTTGAAAAGTCAAACTGCTCAACACTATCCAGCCTTGAAACTTTTTGATGGGCTTATGTATCGTCATATCAAGCGAGATAAATTGACCGAGGTAGAACAAGCCTATCTTGAAAATCATGTCTTCATTACTTCGGCTTTGTACGGAGTCGTTCCAGCCTTGTCACCTATGGCACCTCACCGTTTGGACTTTTTGATGAAATTAAAAGTCGCTGGTAAGACTTTAAAGAGTCATTGGAAGGTAACCTATGATGAAGCTGTGAAGCAGGAAGAAGTGGTTTTCTCCCTCTTGTCATCAGAGTTTGAGACTGTATTTTCTAAGGAAATCAGAGAAAAAATGGTGACCTTCAAATTCATGGAGGATAGAGGTGGTCAGCTGAAGATTCATTCAACTATTTCAAAGAAAGCGCGTGGTGCTTTCCTGACAGCCCTGATAGAAAATCAAGTACAGACGGTGGAGGAAGCTCGTCGCTTAAGCTTTGCAGGGTTTACCTACAGAGAAGATTTGTCACAGCCACAGGAATTGGTTTTTGTTAAGGAAGTATAGAAATCAGATAAGAGAAAAAGTCAGCAGGACCCTGCTGACTTTTTAGTTTATAAAGTATTTATATGAATCTCATTTGATAAAGTATTAAGATGATTAACCAAATCCATGATTGACAGATGGTTTCGGCAAATAAACTTCTTAGTAATCCCTGGAATATAGAAATTAGACACGATGATATCGTAATCTGTCTGATTTAAAATCTCAGGGCTTGTTTCCAATTCATCCCAAATATCGAAGGTAAAGCGGTTATTACAGTAATAGGAAAGCATATCAACAAAGGTAAGGGATATAGCATGGTCAAAGTTACTGATAATCAAAACCTTGATAGGTGGTCGATTTTCTAACAACTGAGTAGAGAGGTTTTCAGCATGGGTTAAGATGGTGTACATCAAGTGTTCCAACTGTTCAGGATGGTCATGCTGTCCAATTGCTTGACGGTATTGAGCCAGTTCTTGACGCGCACTTCCCATAAAGTCTGGGAAGTAAACTTCAAATTTTTTAATCGTCAATGCTTTTTGTTCAAATAGGATTGGGGTAGAAAAGATTTCCTGTCTTTCAAAGAAAGCAGTGTTGTGTAAATGCCAAATCAGCTCATCGTGGTTGGTAAAAGTAATCTTATATTGTTTTGATAGGCGTTCTAATATTTGACTAAGTAATTGGTAAGAGTATCTTGCTTCACTGTTTTCTTCTAAAGAGTTGAAGAATTCTTGAGGATTTAAGAAAAGATTGTTTTGAATAAAGGATATAAAAATTTGGGCGATGATATCTGGAGTGATTTCAAGTCCCAGTTTTTCAGAGAAATGGACAAGTAGCTCCTCAAAATTTGGAATATTCATCAAAAGAGGGTAGTATTCATCGAAGAAATGATTTGGTAAGTCGATAAAATGACCATTTTTGACGCGGTAAATACTGATAGCTATCATCAATTTGTACATTCTATAAATTGAAAATCGCATTGGATAATTCGTGATTTTATAGAAGAAATCAGCAAACTCTGTTAAATCCTCTTCAGGAAGGTCAGGAAAAGGCCAGTCTAAGAAATAATAGCGCTCAGAAAAGTATTGGGCAAAAAAATAGCGAATATCAGTTTCATTACCATGGAGTGCTGTAGGAGTAAAAGACAATTCAATTTGAAATTGTGATGATAGAGTTTTTGTAATATTTCGGCCTAATCGATAGAGGTTGGCATTACTTGAGTGAAGATTTTCAACCGTTCGATAAATAGGTAGCCCCTCATTGAAGAACATATACTCTAGTAATTGAAAAGATTGGGAATGGGCTAGAAAATATTGATAAATATCTTCTACACTAGTGATAACATCTAAATCTATCATAATTCCGTTAACGGAAGATTGGATGTCAATATTTGGGAAAGCTGTTCGTAATTCATTTAAATCATTTTTTAGGATTCGTTCTGTACATCCTAATTTTTCGGCAAGTGCATGTAATCTTATCCAATTACGATTCTGAATTAAGATTTCCATTAAGCGTAATTGTCTTTGATCTTTTGTGGATAAAAGGTTTCGCATGTAGGTAATTTCCTCCTAAATTATATTGTATCATAATTATGATTCTGTTGTACAAAAAAACAAGAATTAAAAATATGTACATTAAATTCAAAAAAAAAAAAAAAAAAAATATGGCTCCAAGGTACAAAAATCAGATATATTAATTTCATAGATAATATTGATTAATGTATCAAATCGTTGTAAAGTGTAAACTATAAAATACTATCTAGGAGTTTGAAATGAAACATTCACATAAGAAATCATTTGACTGGTATAGCATGCAACAACGATA
>CAUQXM010000025.1:0-22779 GCA_963522215.1 uncultured Streptococcus sp.
TGAGGTCAATTCTGAGGTCAATTCTGTAACAAACTCAGTCATTTTGTCAAGTTTTTGCACGATTTTTTTTTGAATTTCTAGAGGAGGAATTGGAATTTTGATTTTCCCCATGACGTTTGACATTAATTTTGGATTTCCCATCCCAGATGAAACATATTTCTTAGTTGAAATCGTTAAATAATAATAAACAAACTTTGTAAGGAGTTGATCATTATTAATTTCTACCAATCCACAAACATTAGTGATACTAAATTTTCCTCTACGATAAAAAACCGTTCCTGCGTTTGCTCCATCAGTTGTCCAAGTTATATACTCTCCATCGTATTCAAAACTTGAAATTCTTCCAATTTCTCCATTGTTAGCTGTTTGAGAAGAATACACTGGAAACTCTCCTTTATTCTCCTCTAAGAACTGCTTTGACATTACCTTACCACGAGATAATTTAGCTACATTTTTATCCCCCAACTCTTTCCACTCAACGGGACAGTTTTGGATTTCTTCTAGGACGTTCATGATTTCCCTCCTTCCTTGGCTAGATTTTCGATACTTTTGATTTCCTTGAGGTAGTCTTTTTCAACTTGACTAATAGTCTTGGCTTGGTAGCTCTTATACTCCTTATCCACTTTCTGCTTCATCTGTTCACGAGAGATAGAACCACTGTTAGCTAGCAAGTCTTCCCCAGTAGCCTGAAGGATACGATCTACGTGAGCCACCCAGTCAGCCATGGTCATGATTTCTTCTCGCTCTGCCTGTCTTTCAGCAAAGTCTAGATATCCTGATACAAGCTGATTAAGTCCACGGAGTTCTTTTTCTGTCAGGTAGTTCTTGGCAACTTTTGCTTCGGATAAAGTAGGAAGGTCTCCCTTAAAAGTAGTCAAGCCCATAAACTCCTTTTCACTATCAACACGATTGTAGATGAGTTCGCTCGCAGTATTGTGGTGAATAGCATAATGCATCTTGTTTTGAACTGTCGCAAAGAATTTCTTTGCCTCTGGTGAATTTGCATTGTAGTCGCTTGATGTAGCAAAGAGATCCAAGACCTGACGGTAAAAGACTTTTTCACTTGAGCGGATATCTCGGATTCTTTCAAGAAGTTCTTTAAAGTAAGAGCCTCCACCCAAGTTTTTCAAGCGCTCATCATCCATGGCAAAGCCCTTAATCAGATACTCTTTCAAGACTGTCGAAGCATAGAGTCTGAACTGAATGCCACGAGGAGATCGAACTCGATAACCAATCGCCAAAATCATATCGAGATTATAGTAGGCGACATTTCGCTGAACACTTCTATTCCCCTCATTTTGAACTGTCAACTTATAGTTGACAGTTGACTCTTCCGATAATTCTCCATCTTCAAAAATAGCCTTGATATGTTTACTAATATTTTGCTTGGAAGTTTGAAAGAGCTCAGCTAGTTCTTGTTGGGTCAGCCAGACCGTTCCATTATCCAAGTGAAGTTCAATAGCGGACTCGCCGTCATCTGTCCTATAGAGAATCATATCATTTGCCATAGCTCAGCTCCTCTACAATCTTGTCTATCTCTGCACGCAAGTGGTCAATTTTGGCAACAGTCTCAGCGATTTCTTTATTGAGAACATCGATATCAATCTTCTCACGTGTATCTTCTTGTTCGACATAGGTTGAAACAGATAGATTATAATCCTGCTCTGAACCAATCACATCATTATCAACAAGAGCAGATTTATAGTCAACATTTTGATAATTAGAGAATAATTCAACTATATGTTCGATATTGCTATCCGTCAAAACATTGTTGTTAGTTTCTTTTTTGAATTCCTTACTCGCATCGATAAAGAGCGTTTTGTTCTCTAGTTTATTTTTTGCCAAAACCAAGATCGTCGTTGCGATAGAAGTTCCAAAGAAGAGATTGTCTGGAAGGGAAATCACTGCTTCAACAAAGTTGTTATCTACTAGATACTGACGAATGGTCTTTTCAGCTCCTCCACGATAGAAAATTCCTGGAAAACATACAATAGCTGCTCGACCTTTATTGGACAAGTGATTGAGACTATGCATGATAAAGGCAAAGTCAGCTTTTGACTTAGGAGCTAGCTTACCAGCTGGCGCAAAGCGGTCATCATTTATTAGAGTTGGATCTCCATCTCCCACCCATTTGACAGAATACGGAGGGTTAGAAACGATAGCATCAAATGGCTTTTCTTCTAAATGCTGAGGATTTAAAAGGGTATCTCCTCGCTTAATATCAAAGTTATTGTAGTTGATATTGTGCAAGAACATATTCATACGAGCCAAGTTATAGTTGGTCATGTTAATTTCTTGACCAAAGAATCCATCCTCTAGAATATGGTCTTCATATTGTTTTTTCATTTGAAGAAGAAGAGAGCCTGAACCACATGTTGGGTCATAGACTTTGTTAATCTTGTCCTTGCCGACCATCACTAGGCGAGCTAGTAGTTTAGAGACTGTCTGAGGTGTGAAAAATTCACCCCCACTTTTTCCTGCATTACTTGCATAGTTGGAAATCAAGAACTCATAAGCATCCCCAAAAGCATCGATGTCATTTTCCTCAAAGTTACCAAAGTTAATGCTATTGATACCATTTAGAATGTCAGAAAGTCGTTTATTTTTTTCTGGAACAGTTCCACCAAGGATATTACTTCGTGTATCCAAGTTATCAAACAAACCTTTGATATCATCCTCTGATTTGAAGCCAATCGCTGATTTCTCAATAGCTTGGAAAATATTGGCCAAGTCTTCGTTTAAATTTTCATTTTGCGAGGCATTCTCGACAACATTTTTAAATAATTGACTCGGAAGAATAAAGAATCCCTTATCCTCAACTGTTCCTGGTTTGAAATCTTGCTCAGCTTCTTGGTCACTCAATTCAGCATAACGAAATTCTAAGTCGCCAGCTTCATGCTCGGCGCGGTCAAAATAGTCTGCCATATGCTCTGAAATAAAGCGATAGAAAAGGATCCCTAGGATATACTGCTTAAAATCCCAACCATCTACAGCTCCACGAACATCATCCGCAATCGCCCAAATTTTACGATGCAGCTCCTTGCGTTCTGCATTTTCTTTACTTGCCATTTTTACTTTCCTTATTAAATAAATGTATTATCTCTTTTATTTTATCATATTTTAAGAAAACCCACTCGAAATGAAAAGAGCGAGTGGGTTATGAACTATTTTTAAAATAATATTTGACAATTGTTTTCTATAAATTCAATTACTTTTTGACTTTATCATGGTAGTAGAGCATCTTTCATACCTTCCATATCATCACTCTTTACAAATACAACATTCTGTTTTCCTGTTAACTCTATCAGTTTTTCTTTCCCCAGAATGATTGCGAGATTCTTAATAATAGATCGTTTTGCTAGTTCATTGAAATAAGTGAAAATAAATCGATATTTAAACATTCTATTCTGTTCTGATACAATCTCTACTAACTTAAAGCATTTTTGGAATATTTCTTTATCCAAGGGATCTACTGAGTGTCCAAAAATAATGATATTTTTAGGAAATGATTTCGCTATCCCCACACTTGAATACTCATAAACTGGTTTGAAAAAGTCTTCAAATTTAGTTCCTGTTTCTTTAACAACTCTTTGGTAATATTTCTGATAAGGAATTAAATCACTGTTGACATCATTTTCTTTGTCCTCAATTCCAAAGACCATCGTATTGATTCGATTGAAAGTTCTATTCAAATCAATTCGGCCATGTATAAAATGAGTTTTTTCCTCAGAAGTCCCAAATAAATATCCTGATGTATTAGTATAATTAAAGTTTAGAACTGAAGAATTTGATAAATCTGATATTGTATCTAGAGCTGTTGGCCTTGCTTCAATCTTTTGAACATCAAAATCTATATAATCTAAATACGACAGATAAATTTCTAATAGCTCAATTAATAAATCAAGTTGATTGATAAATTCATTATTCAATTTTTCGAGTGCAACTTCTCTTTGTAGTAATCTCCAATTTTTCTCATAGAATAATTTAGAAAAATTATCAACAACAAATATTTTGGCATAAGCATTATTATCTTTTAGAAGTTTTTCCTTCAATCCTTCTGAATGTCTCTTGTTAGGTTCATTCATATTTTCATTATATAAAATATTATTCTCTTTAAAATACATTATTGCACCCGCGAGTTGGGAGATCATGATTTCAAGATTAGACCAATTATCTCCAAGAGTATCTTTGTTTTCGTTGATAAATTTCAAATATAAATTATCTTTGTATTTCTCAATACTAATATTTTTAGCTTTTAAAAACTCCAGTAACTCCTCATCTGGATTAGAAAATAATTGTTTTTCAAACTCAATAAAATCGGTATACTTCGTCTTTCGCCCCATAGCAATATCAAAACCATTACCTAGAATTAAAATTGTATCTGCCATGATTTTTTCTCCTCTACATTATAGATAATTACTAAAATTATACCACGAAACCACAAAAATCCCCCTTAGAAATCCGCTTCTAAGGGGTTGTCTTTATCCTGCTGCTTGGGCTGGTTCTGCTGGTTTGGCCTTTTTATCTTTCTTGTTGCTAGTAATAAGACGGCGCTTGCTATCTCGGATGCTATTAAGTTCCTTGAGAAGTTGAGTCAAGTGTTCCTTTTCAGGGTAGGCTTCTGCACTGGCTGCGGTATAGCGCATAAAGAGGTCGTAGCTGGTTGAAAGTTCGGTACGGAGTTGTCTAGTCTTGCCGACTTCCTTGGCAGACTTAGAAGCACGCGCCTTACTTTCCACTTGGTCATATTCCTCTTGAGCATTGACCACCGCCGTCAGCATAGGAGTCAGTCCTAGACTGATCACTGCCTCATGATAGGGTGCTTCACTAAGCGTTTTGAGCAGGCTCTTGATTTCTGCCGTCTCCACATCATTGCTGTGCTTAGTGATGTCCTTGTACTTGGCAAAGACTGGTTTCAGAGTTTCATGAGCTTCTTTGAGCTTGGCATCCTTAATCTTCGCAAATCCTCTATGAAGGGTAAAGAGACCGACCAAGGCACTATCACGATTGCGATCAACTTCTGTCAGATTACTAGACTCTTTCGTCTCCACCGCCGCAAGTTGAGCTTGAAAATCATCCAGCTTGGTCTTGAAGGGTTCCAAATGTTTGGCATACATAGCCTCATCCTTGTTTGCCTTAGAAAAAGTTGCCAAGCTTTGATGAGTATCCATCATTAGGCTTTCAAACTCACGGTTGGTAAAGTTGCTGTAACTAAGAGGGCGAATAGCGTATGTTTTTGTCATGATAATATCCTTTCTATTTAACGAATCATTTATTATCTTCTCTATCAAACCAAGACTGGATTAGTTCTGGAAGATAGACCTGTTTTTGATCTGTTTTTACAATGCTTCCTTGTCTAGGAGGTTGAACCAAAGGTCTATCCTTAAATACAAAGACTTGAAACAATGCACAGACCATAAATAGAAGCCCCCATAAAGGAAGTGTCGATAGCATACTCTCCTCATCATCTTTAACTTTCTTCATCAATTTTTCTCCTTTAAGTTGATACATTCATTCTAACAGTTTCCAAAACATTTTAACCCCCATCCGCTCAACTGTCATTATTTCCATTCAAAATGTACTTTTCAGGACAAATCAGACAGTTCCAAATTAAAAAATCTCTATCTGACTAGACAAACATTCCGTCTGTTAGATAGAGACTCTTACTATTTTTGGAGTTTAACTTTTCTAGCTTTAGAATACATATAAACTTTAGGGAAGACGACTATTCGAAAGTTCGAAGACCTCAAAACTTTCGTAGATAAGCTATTCGAAACGAAGAATACTTTTAAATTTATGGATTGACGCTTATTCTAAACCTAGAATGCATATAAACTTTAGGAAAAAGACTCATTCCCCCTTTCTCCTCCAAAATATGGTATAGTAGAGTTATACTATCTATGAGGAGTTTACATGTCACAGGATAAACAAATGAAAGCTGTTTCTCCCCTTTTACAGCAAGTTATCAACATCTCATCGATTGTCGGTGGGGTTGGGAGTTTGATTTTCTGTATTTGGGCTTATCAGGCTGGGATTTTACAGTCTAAGGAAACCCTCTCTGCTTTTATCCAGCAGGCAGGTATCTGGGGTCCACCTCTCTTTATCTTTTTACAGATTTTACAAACGGTCGTCCCTATCATTCCTGGGGCCTTGACCTCGGTGGCTGGTGTCTTTATCTACGGCCACATCATCGGGACGATCTACAACTATATCGGCATCGTGATTGGCTGTGCCATTATCTTTTATCTGGTGCGCCTCTATGGGGCTGCCTTTGTCCAGTCTGTCGTCAGCAAGCGCACCTATGACAAGTACATCGGTTGGCTGGATAAGGGCAATCGTTTTGACCGTTTCTTTATCTTTATGATGATTTGGCCCATTAGTCCAGCTGACTTTCTCTGTATGCTGGCTGCCCTGACCAAGATGAGCTTCAAGCGCTATATGACCATCATCATTCTGACCAAGCCCTTTACCCTCGTGGTTTATACCTACGGTCTGACCTATATTATCGACTTTTTCTGGCAAATGCTTTGACACGTAAAAAATCCGTTTGGTTTCCCAAGCGGATTTTGTGCTTTATTTTGAAACTTCTTTTGCAAGGACAAAGTTCCCAAGTGTGGCAGAACCATTTCCTGCTACTGCTGGCGTCACGATGTAGTCACGCACATCAGGTACTGGTAGGTAACCATTGAGAAGAGCTGTAAATTTCTCACGGACACGGTCCAGCATGTGTTGTTGAGCCATGACTCCTCCACCAAAGACAATCACGTCTGGGCGGAAAGTCACTGTCGCATTAACCGCAGCTTGAGCGATATAGTAGGCTTGAACATCCCAAACAGGGTTGTTGAGTTCAATGTTTTCCCCACGAACACCTGTACGAGCTTCCAAACTTGGACCAGCTGCATAGCCTTCTAGACATCCCTTATGGAAAGGACAAACACCCTTAAACTCTTTTTCAATATCCATTGGGTGTCTAGCAACATAATAATGACCCATCTCAGGGTGACCCACACCACCGATAAACTCTCCACGTTGGATAACACCTGCACCGATACCTGTACCGATTGTGTAGTAAACCAAGTTTTCGATACGACCACCAGCATTATTACGGGCAACCACTTCACCATAAGCAGAGCTGTTTACGTCTGTAGTGAAGTACATTGGCACGTTTAGGGCACGACGAAGGGCACCAAGCAAGTCCACATTTGCCCAGTTTGGTTTTGGAGTCGTTGTGATAAAGCCATAAGTTTTTGAGTTTTTATCAATATCAATCGGACCAAATGAACCAACTGCAAGACCAGCAAGGTTGTCGAATTTTGAGAAGAACTCGATGGTTTTATCGATTGTTTCGATTGGAGTTGTTGTTGGAAATTGTGTTTTTTCTACAACGTTAAAGTTTTCATCACCGACAGCACAAACAAACTTTGTACCGCCCGCTTCCAAGCTTCCATATAATTTTGTCATGATAAACCTCTTGTTTTTATTTTCTTTATTATAGCATATTTCGAAAGTCTAAATTTCTCTATTTTTTAGATTTTCCTCTGTAAATCTTACCATTCAAGCAAAAACGAACAAACATGTCATTTGTTCGTTTTCACATTAGAGAGGATTGATTAGATTTTCACTTCGATCACAGCATCCCCCTTCGCAACTGAACCTGTTGCGACTGGAGCTACTGAAGCGTAGTCAGCTGTGTTTGTAACGATAACCATTGTTGTATCATCAAGTCCAGCTGCAGCGATTTTGTTTGAGTCAAATGTTCCAAGAACATCGCCAGCTTTAACCTTATCACCTTGAGCAACTTTTGCTTCAAAACCTTCACCATTCATAGATACAGTGTCAATACCAACGTGGATCAAAACTTCAGCACCATCAGTTGTTTTCAAACCAAAAGCGTGTCCTGTTGGAAAGGCAATTGAAACTTCAGCATCAGCAGGTGCATAGACCACGCCTTGGCTAGGTTTCACAGCGATACCTTGTCCCATAGCTCCACTTGAGAAGACTGGGTCATTGACATCCGCAAGAGCGACAACATCACCAACGATAGGAGTTACAAGTGTTTCATTTTGAAGAGCTGCTGGAATGTTACCAGTTGTTTCTTCTTGGACCAAACGTTCTGTCTCTACTTCAGTAGCAACTTCTTTTTCATCCTCATAACCAAACATATAAGTAAGAGCGAAACCAAGAACAAATGATACAGCTACCATAAGAAGGTATTGTGCAAGTTGTCCGTTACCGATGTATAGCATTGTACCAGGGATGATGGTGATACCATTACCAGTACCAGCAAGTCCAAGGATAGAAGCCAATCCACCACCGATTGCACCAGCAATCAATGAAAGGAAGAATGGTTTACGGAAGCGCAAGTTCACCCCGAAGATAGCAGGCTCTGTAATACCTAGGAAGGCAGAAAGAGCAGCTGGGAAAGCAAGTGTTTTCAGTTTTGGATTTTTAGTTTTAACACCAACCGCAACAGTCGCAGCACCTTGAGCTGTCATAGCCGCAGTGATGATAGCGTTGAATGGGTTAGCATGGTCAGCAGCAAGCAATTGCACTTCAAGCAAGTTGAAGATGTGGTGCACACCTGACACGACGATCAATTGGTGAACCCCACCAATCAAGAAACCACCAAGACCAAGTGGCAAGCCAAGAATTGCTTTTGTACCAATAAGGATATAGTTTTCAACAATGTGGAAGACTGGTCCGATGACAAAGAGTCCAAGGATAGACATGACCAAAAGTGTCACAAATGGTGTTACCAAGAGGTCAATGACATCTGGAACGACCTTGCGGACAGCTTTTTCAAATTTTGCTCCGACAACCCCGATGATGAAGGCTGGAAGAACGGAACCTTGCAAACCAACAACAGGGATGAAACCAAAGAAGTTCATAGCTGTTACTTCACCACCTGAAGCGACTGCCCAAGCGTTTGGAAGTGAGCCAGAAACAAGCATCATACCAAGAACGATACCAACGGCAGGATTTCCACCGAATACACGGAAGGTTGACCACACAACCAAACCTGGCAAGATGATGAAGGCTGTATCTGTCAAGATTTGTGTGTAAGTTGCAAAGTCTCCTGGAAGTGGCATTTCAAGAGCATTGAAAAGACCACGCACACCCATGAAGAGACCTGTCGCTACGATAACTGGGATGATTGGAACGAAAACGTCACCGAAAGTACGGATAGCACGTTGGAACCAGTTCCCTTGTTTAGCAGCTTCTGCTTTCATGTCATCTTTAGATGATGTTGGTAAACCAAGTGCAACAACTTCATCGTACATTTTGTTTACTGTACCAGTACCAAAGATGATTTGGTATTGACCTGAGTTAAAGAAAGCACCTTGAACTTTTTCCAAGTTCTCAATCACTTCTTTATTGATTTTTCCTTCATCTTTGACCATGACACGAAGACGAGTCGCACAGTGAGCTACACTGTTGACATTTTCACGTCCACCCAAGGCATCGATGACTTTTTTTGCAATTTCCTGATTGTTCATTTGCAAAAATCTCCTTATATAAAATTTTGTTCTTGTTTGAAAGCGATTTTATTCGCCCTACGACTATTATTTTATCATGTTTTAGAAATATGTCAAGCGTTTTGCAGAAAAAATATCATTTCCACTTAGTAGCCTTGCTTTAGATTGATTGTTTTTGACTGTTTTAGCAGATAACACTTAAAAAAATAAGTTTAAAATCTTTGTTATCAGGATTCTATTTCATTATCTTTCATCTTTTCTTGAAAAGTTGATTGATTTCCTGTATTTATTTTATGACAAACGTTTGACAGTTTTTTCTCTTTTTTAACATAAAAGGCTTGCTTTTTTTTCCGAAAACGGTTACTATTAAAAGTGATAAGATTTTTGGAGGAATGAAAGAATGGAATGGACAACTGAGCGTCGTTACAGACTTTATCAAGATTGGACGCAAGAAGAAATTAAACATATAAAAGAAAATATGGCACAATCTCCATGGCATACTCATTACCATGTTGAGCCAAAAACAGGACTTCTCAACGACCCAAATGGCTTTTCTTACTTTGATGGAAAGTGGATTGTTTTTTATCAGAACTTTCCATTTGGTGCAGCCCACGGTTTGAAATCTTGGGTGCAATTGGAAAGCGAGGACTTGGTTCACTTCACAGAAACTGGTGTCAAAGTTTTGCCTGATACTCCATTAGATAGCCACGGCGCCTACTCGGGTTCTGCTATGCAATTTGGCGATAATTTGTTCCTATTCTATACGGGAAATGTCCGAGATGAAAACTGGATCCGTCACCCATACCAGATTGGGGCTTTGATGAACAAGGATGGCAATATTACGAAGATTGACAAGATTTTAATTGACCAACCAGCAGATTCTACAGACCACTTCCGCGATCCGCAAATTTTTAATTTTAAAGGTCAATATTATGCCATCGTCGGTGGACAGGACTTGGAGAAAAAAGGCTTCGTCCGTCTCTACAAAGCTATTGACAATGACTACACAAACTGGCAAGCAGTTGGCGACCTTGACTTTGCTAACGATCGCACTGCCTATATGATGGAATGCCCAAATCTGGTCTTTGTAGGAGAGCAACCTGTCCTTCTTTACTGCCCACAAGGATTGGATAAGAAGGTTCTAGACTACGATAATATCTATCCAAATATGTATAAAATCGGAGCTTCCTTTGACCCTGAAAATGCTAAAATGGTAGATGTGTCTCAACTTCAAAACATGGATTATGGTTTTGAAGCCTATGCAACCCAAGCCTTCAACGCTCCTGATGGACGTGCTCTAGCTGTTAGCTGGCTTGGTTTACCTGATGTTTCATATCCATCTGACCGTTTTGACCACCAAGGAACCTTCTCTTTGGTCAAGGAACTCACTATCAAAGACGGCAAGCTCTACCAATACCCAGTAGCAGCTATCAAGGACCTTCGTGCCTCTGAAGAAGCCTTCTCAAACCGTGCCCAAACCAAGAACACTTACGAACTCGAACTCAACTTGGAAGCTAATAGCCAGAGCGAGATTGTCTTACTTGCTGATAAAGAAGGCAAGGGACTTTCCATCAACTTTGATCTTGTAAATGGTCAAGTGACAGTAGATCGTAGCCAAGCTGGTGAACAGTACGCCCAAGAATTTGGAACAACTCGTTCTTGCCCTATCGATAATCAGGCTACTACTGCTACAATTTTCATCGATAACTCTGTCTTTGAAATTTTCATCAATAAAGGAGAAAAAGTACTTTCCGGTCGTGTCTTCCCACATGCGGATCAAATAGGGATCCTCATCAAGTCTGGAAACCCAACTGGAACTTACTATGAATTAGATTATGGTCGCAAAACTAACTGATGTCGCCAAACTTGCAGGCGTCAGCCCTACTACCGTTTCTCGGGTTATCAATAAAAAAGGCTATCTCTCTGAGAAAACCATTCAAAAGGTCAATGAAGCCATGCGAGAATTGGGCTATAAACCCAATAATCTGGCTCGTAGTCTGCAAGGAAAATCAGCTAAGTTAATCGGCTTGATTTTCCCAAATATTTCCAATATTTTCTACGCAGAATTGATTGATAAACTGGAACATCAACTATTCAAAAATGGTTACAAGACCATCATCTGCAACAGTGAACATGATTCTGAAAAGGAACGCGAGTATATCGAAATGCTGGAAGCCAATCAGGTGGACGGTATCATTTCTGGTAGTCACAACTTGGGAATTGAAGACTACAATCGTGTGACAGCACCGATTATTTCCTTTGACCGGAACCTCTCGCCAGACATTCCAGTCGTTTCCTCTGATAACTATGCTGGTGGGGTTCTCGCAGCCCAGACCTTGGTCAAGACAGGCGCCCAGTCTATCATCATGATTACAGGGAATGACAATTCTAACTCTCCAACTGGACTACGCCACGCTGGTTTTGCATCTGTACTCCCAAAAGCTCCTATTATCAATGTTTCCAGTGACTTTTCTCCTGTCAGAAAAGAAATGGAAATCAAGAATATCTTGACTCGTCAAAAGCCAGATGCGATTTTTGCTTCGGATGACTTAACAGCTATTCTGGTCATTAAAATCGCTCAAGAACTGGGCATTTCTGTCCCAGAAGAACTCAAGGTCATCGGTTATGATGGGACTTACTTTATCGAGAATTACTATCCTCAACTCGCGACCATCAAGCAACCTTTGGAAGAGATTGCCTGCCTCACTGTTGATCTTCTCTTGCAAAAGATTGAAGGCAAGGAAGTCGCAACAACTGGTTACTTCTTACCGGTTACTCTATTACCAGGAAAAAGTATTTGATACTCTTCGAAAATCAAATTCAAACCACGTCAACGTCGCCTTACCGTACTCAAGTACAGCTTGCGGCTAGCTTCCTAGTTTGCTCTTTGATTTTCATTGAGTATAAGCACAAGAAAACTCAGACCAATTCGTCTGAGTTTTTTATGATCTTAAGTTTTCTAAATAACGCTGGGCTGTCTCTAGGTTAAAGGTTTTATCTGCGATGAGGCGCTCGACTAGGGGAACAACTTCGGCCTCACTGGCACCTGCTAGGAGAGCTAAGGATTTAGCCTGCAATTTCATGTGGCCTTGCTGAATCCCTGTACTGACCAAGGCTTTGAGGGCTGCAAAGTTTTGGGCAAGCCCGATAGACACGATAATCTGGGCTAATTCTTTGGCAGAAGGATTCCCCAGTAGTTCATGACTGAGGGCTACACGAGGGTTAAGGCCGATAGAGCCACCCTTGGTCGCTACAGGCATGGGCAGGGTCATCTCACCAACCAATTCTTCTGTCTCCAAGTCTAGACGCCAAGAGCTAAGACCTTGATAACGGCCATCTCGACTTGCAAAAGCATGGGCCCCGGCTTCGATGGCACGCCAGTCATTACCAGTGGCAATCAAAATGGCATCAATACCATTAAAAATCCCTTTATTGTGGGTAGCTGCTCTATAAGGATCAGCCTGCGCAAACTGACTAGCCAACGCAATTTTCTCCGCAATCTCTCGCCCTTGATCCTTTTGACTGCTCAAATAGCGAAAGGCGATGCGACAGCTTGCTCTCACCAGAGAATCGGTCGCGTAATTAGAAAGAATCCCCATGAGACTCTGTCCCTGACTCAGTTCTTCTAAGACTGGTTTCAAGGCTTCCAGCATGGTGTTGAGCATATTAGCACCCATGGCTTCCTGGGTATCGACATGGAGATAAACAACGAGAAAGTCTGTTTCACCTTTGATCTGTTCTACATGCAAATCACGCGCCCCACCTCCTCGTTTAACGATAGAAGGATAGGCTTGATTAGCAAGTTCCAAGAGCTCCGCTTTCTTGCTAGCAATCTTCGCTTGCGCTTGTTCAGGATTAGCAACTTGATAAAGGGCTACCTGACCAATCATCTGACGCTCATGGACTTGAGCAGCAAAACCACCTGCTCGCTTGATGATTTTGCTGGCATAGCTGGCCGCAGCAACCACGGACGGTTCTTCTGTCACATAGGGAACTGTGTATTCCTGACCGTTAACGAGAACCTCTGGGACCAGCGAATAAGGCAGAGAAAAAGTTCCCACTACATTCTCACTCAGCTGGTCTGCCACAGTCACACTCATCTGTTCATCCTGCTCCAAACTCGCTTGGGTCTCAGGACTAAGGAGCGCCTGAGCTTTTAACAGCTCAAGGCGCTCATGGTATGATTTTTTAGAAAATCCATTCCAACTTATCTTCATTATTTTTCAACCTTGCTATAACGGCGTTGGTGGTCGACAATTTCAACCAAGGCAAAATCTTGATTTTCATAGCCAGTAAACTGGGCAGAGTTTGTTTCATCCAAGTCCACTTCCTCAAAGAAGACCTTTTCATAGTCTGCAACAGACAGGGCAGTCCGTTGGTTGAGCTTGTTCAAACGGTCTTTATCCAGATAAGCTTCATATCCTTCAACCAATTCACCACTAAAGAACTCAGCCACAGCACCACTTCCGTAACTATAAAGGGCAATTTTATCCCCAACCTTCAAGCTATCTGTATTTTCCAAGAGAGACAAGAGTCCGAGGAAGAGGGAACCTGTATAGATATTCCCCACCTTTTGACTGTAGAGAATAGACTGGTCAAAATGCCTTTGCAAGAGGTCTTTTTTCTCTTGAGGCAAGTTCTTATCCATGATTTTTTTCAAGCCTTTTAGCGCTAATTTAGGGTAAGGCAAGTGGAAACAAACAGCCGCGAAATCATCCAAAGTAAGCTGGTAGCGTTTTTGGTATTCAAGCCAAGTCGTTTTCAAACTATCTAGATATTGTTGGGTAGAATAGACACCATTTACATAAGGCGTTGTCGAGTAATTTGGACGCCAGAAATCCATAATGTCACGAGTTTGAGCCACATTGTCATTATTAAAGGTCATAATGCGTGGATTTTGTGTAATCAACATGGCCACACTGCCAGCACCCTGAGTTGGTTCTCCTGGAGTTTCAATACCATATTTGGCAATATCACTGGCAATGACCAAGACCTTGGACTCTGGAGAATTTTCCACATGCAATTTGGCATAATGAAGGGCAGCTGTCGCTCCATAGCATGCTTCTTTAATCTCGAAACTACGAGCAAAGGGCTGGATGCCCAGCAAACCATGTACAAAGACGGCTGCAGCTTTACTCTGGTCAATTCCTGACTCGGTAGCCACAATGACCATATCAATTTCTTGTCTTTCTTGCTCAGTTAAAATAGAGTCACTAGCGCTGGCCGCCAAGGTCACGATATCTTCAGTTAGGGGCGCAATACTCAACTCCTTGAGTAAGAGTCCTTTGCTTAATTTTTCAGGGTCAATTCCCCTCGCTTCTGCTAAGTCTTGTAATTTCAAGACATATTGACTGGTCGCAAAACCAATCTTATCAATACCGATTGTCATATTTACCTCTGTTTTATCATTCATTGTAAAAAATCGTTCTATACTATTTTATCACAAATAGCAGTAAAAGATAGAAAAAAGACTTGATTCACCAAATCAAGTCCCTTATTATTCTAACCATTATGCTGTTTTCGTAAGTGAGAATAAAGTCTGAGAATCACTGTTCCGCTAGCCATTCCAATGGAAATCACCAAAGCCAACATAACAACCAAGGTTGCACTAGCAATGGCATGACTGTAATCTCCCGTCACAAAAAAGGCAGTTGTCCGATAGGAGAGATAACCCGGAACCAGAGGTGCCAAGATGGCCAAGATAAAGACCACAGCAGGAGTCTTATAAAGAATACTTAAAATCTGGCTGACACAAGAACCGATAATGGCGGCAATAAAAGTAGCCACAATAACATTGGTCGGTTCCTTGAGCAAGAGATAGATTAGCCAGACAGCCATGCCCAAAATCCCTCCAGGTAAGAGCATAGAGCGTTGCACATTGAGTACGATTAAAAAAGTGATAATAGCAAGAAGACTTGCTACTGCTTGTAATAAAAAGGTTGTTAGTGTCATATTAGTTCATCAATACCAAGGCGACAGAAGTTCCCGCCCCTAAAGCAAGGGTAATGAGTAGAGATTCAAACATCTTACTCATACCAGAGTTTATGTGGTTGGTCATAATATCACGAACCGCATTGGTCAAGGCAATCCCTGGTACAAACGGCATGACCGCACCAGCTATAATCAAATCTGCCGTTGAAGGAAAACCTGTGTAGCGAGCCCAAAACTGGGCAATCATCCCAAATACAAAGGCTCCAGCAAAGGCTGTCACAAAGGGAATTCGGATAAACTTCTCCACATAGAGGGAAAAGGCAAAACCAAATAAGGTAGCCACTCCTGCCCCAAGTGCGTCGTAGATATTTCCACTAAACATAATCGAAAAGAAAGGGGCGCTAAAGGTCGCAGCCAGAGTTACCTGCAACTTAGTATAAGGAAGGGGCTGGGCTTGCAAGGCCTTCAATTGCTTGAAGGCTGTCTCTAAATCAATCTGCCCCCCTACCAACTGACGAGAAATCTGATTCACATCGCAGACTTTTTCGATGTTATAAGAAGAGGAAGTCACGCGCTTCATACGCGAAATATTGGTATTTTCAATGGAGAAAAAGATAGCGGCAGGCATGGCAAGAACATTACAATCCACAATCCCCTGCGAATGCGCAATCCGAATCATGGTATCTTCTACACGATGAATCTCTGAACCACTTTTGAGAAGAATGGTTCCAGCTAACATAATCACATCGATGACGGCATTTAATTCTCTTGATTCTTCCATGCGTCCCTCCTTTTATCAACTCCCTCTATTCTATCACAAATCTGGAGTCAAAAAAAATCTTTGCCATGAAATCATGACAAAGATTCGTTTAATCACGAGAATTTTCGTGGTTCCCTTCACTACTTGATTGAGTAGTAGCAGGTGCATTCCCTCGTTGATTTCCTTGCTGGTTCCCCTGACTTGGTGTTGTAGTAGAACCTTGGTTTCCACGTTGGGCTGGTGCTGATGATGATGTTGACGGCGGTGTTTTCGGTTTGTAAATTGAAATCTTGATGCGTGTCTTATTCAAATCTACCTTTTCACCTGCTCTTGGACTCTGTTCAACGACGGTACCTTCAGCAGTTCCGGAAGGAGCTGTGGTAACTTCTACAACTTCAATGTTGGCTTCTTTTATACCAACAATTTGGATGAGGTTATTTTTCGTAAATTCAAGACTGGAACCTGTATAACTTGGCATGACAACACTTGTTACTTTCTTAGCAATAGTTAAAGTAATTGTTGAGGCCTTACTCAAATCATAAGTTGTTCCAGCAGACGGGCTCTGTCTAAGAACTGTTCCTTCTTCACTCTCGCTTGATTCTTCTTCCTCTATCTTGATGAGATTTTCAGGTACCTTCTTCTGCTTGAGTTCTGCGATAACATCGGTCGATTTACGGCCGATATAATTGCTCAATTGGAAAGATTGCTTGCCTGATGAGACAACTAAATTGATTTTCGTTCCTTCTTTTCGACCAGTTCCAGCGTCAGGATCTGTACGGATAATCCGCCCTTCTTCCACCTTTTCACTAGCCTCTGATTTCTCCTCGCCAATCTCAAAATTGGCTTTCTTGAGCGTTTCCTTGGCTTCCGCAACTGTCTGACCTGCCACATTTGGAATGGCAATGGTTGCAGGAGTTCTGGATAGTATCCAAATAAGAGAAGCTGCCACCAATACAATGCTGGCCAACAAAATCATATAGCGAACTCTAAATTTCCGTTTCTTAACAGGCTTGGTTGCGTAATTGTCCTCTGAAGCCTGCTGACTCGGCTTCGCAGTCTGTGGCTTTGGACTTTGTGTTTGCACCTTAGGAATCGAAGTCAAGGTACTTTGTGGAACTTTAGGAAGAGTCTTGGTGTCAGCCTTAGTGGTATCATTAAACACCAATTTAGGCTCATTGCGACGATTATAAGACAAACTACTAGACAAGTCCACATACATCTCTGCAACTGACTGATAACGATCTGTCAATTTCTTGGCAGTTGCCTTGATGACAACATTCTCTAAAGCCTGAGGCACAGATGGATTCTCAGCTATAACCGATGGCAATGGTTTCTGGAAATGCTGGAGGGCGATGGTCACTGCACTATCCCCATCGTAAGGGATATGTCCTGTCAACATCTCATAAAAGATGATCCCCATGGCATAGATATCACTCTGTACAGTCGCTTTAGAACCACGCGCCTGCTCTGGTGACAAGTAATGAACCGAGCCCAGCATAGAGTTGGTCTGAGTCAGACTCGTCTCAGCAAAGGCTACCGCAATCCCAAAATCTGTGACTTTGGCAGTCCCATCTGGTGTCAAGAGGATATTTTGAGGTTTCAAATCGCGGTGAACAATGCCTCTAGTATGGGCTAAGCGCATAGCCAAGAGGATTTGTCCCATGATTCGAACCGCTTCTTCATTTGAAAGAGGATGGTGTTCCTTGATATAGCGTTTGAGGTCAAGTCCTGCTACGTACTCCATAGCTAAGTACTGTTGACCGTCTTCCTCACCAATATCTGTAATCCGAACGATATGAGGATGGTCCAGATCTGCCATGGCTCTCGCTTCACGCTGAAAACGAGCCACTGCAATGGGATCTGTTTGGTAGTTGGTCCTCAGGACCTTTACTGCCACTTCTTCCCCGTCTAGAATCAAATCCTTGGCCAAGTATACATCTGCCATGCCTCCTCGACCAATTTGTTTGATAATCCGATACCGCCCGGCAAAAATCTTGCCGATTTGGATCATTCTTCATCCTCCTCGTTCATAGAAACAAGGGCAACCGTAATATTGTCTAAACCTCCTGCATTGTTAGCAAAACGCACGAGCGTCGCTGTTTTATCTGCCAAAGGAATATCACTGGTTACAATATCACAAATCTCACTGCCTGAAATCATGTTGGTTAATCCATCGCTATTAAGTAGGAGATAATCTCCTGTCGCAAGGGTAATCATTCCAAAATCAGGCTGAATTTCGTCTTTTTGACCAATTGACTGGGTAATAATATTTTTCTGTGGGTGGCTAGCTGCTTCTTCAGGTGTCAATTGACCAGCCTTGAGCAATTCATTGACCAAAGAATGGTCGCTTGTTAACTGGTGGTATTCTTCTCCACGAATCAAACCGATACGAGAATCCCCAATGTGGGCATAGATAGCCTGATTGCCAATAATAGCAACAGCCTCGAGAGTTGTTCCCATTCCTTTATAGGCTTCATCTTGTCCCAATTGGTTAATCTTTTGATTTTCAATCTCAAGGTTGTTAGCAAACCATTCACGCACTTCATTAACCGTATCGATTTGAGTATCTACCCAAGCTACACCTAGGTCTGTTACCGCCATCTCACTAGCGATATTCCCCGCACGATGACCTCCCATACCATCAGCTAGGATAATCATAGTACGTCCAGCTCTATTGACATAGTGGTTGACATAGTCTTGGTTATTTGTTCGTTTCTGACCAACATCTGTTAATAATGAAATTTCCATGTGTTAGTTCCTTCCTAATCCGATATCTTGCGAAATTGACTGATGAAGAATCCATCACTTCCATACAATTCAGGTGTAATGAGGATACAGCCATCTTTCATGATATCCTTACATTCATGTTCTAGTGTTACTTGCTCAAATTCAGGATGACTTTCTAAAAATGCCTGTACGACTTGAAAGTTCTCCTCTGAGACAATAGTACAGGTACTATAAGTTATTATACCACCTTTGCGTAGTGTTTGACAAACACTACCTAATATTTCTAGCTGAATTTCCTGCAAGGACGCGAAATCTGCCGTTTCTTTATTGTATTTGATGTCTGGTTTACGGCGCAGAAGACCGATTCCTGAACAGGGAGCATCCACCAAAATCTTATCAAATGAATTCCGCCCAAAAAACTCATGCACCTTTCTGGCATCTAATTTTTGCCTTTGAACCCGATCTGCAACTCCCAGACGTTGGGCATTTTCTTGGATTAAGTCCAACTTGTGATCGTAAAGGTCCAGAGCAGTAACCTGACCTGTCGTGAGATAAGAGGCTATATGAGCTGTTTTCCCACCCGGAGCCGCACAGGCATCTAGAACCTGCTCATCACCTTGTAAATCAAGCGTCGGAGCAACAAGCTGACTGGACTCGTCTTGGATGGTAATGGCTCCATCCACAAACAAATCATGGCCTGCAAAATGCCCTTGCTCCTTCACAAGACCAGAGGGAGACAAGGATGAAACACTGGCCTCCAACAAAACTTGGATTTCTTCTTTTCGTCCTAGGTCCGTTACACGAATACTGGCCTTGTTTCGCACCAAAAGGCTTTCAAAGATAGCTTGCGCTCGCTCTTCTCCGTATTCTTCCTTGAGCTTGGCAACTAGCCAAACTGGGAGAGAATAGGCAATGGAATCACGCTTGTTTTTTCGTTTTATGCTAGCAATATCTGGCCAGCCTTCACGCAGAATACGACGAAGGACGGCGTTGACTAATTTTTCACTGCCTTTTTTACGGACTTTGGCCAATTCTACTGCTTCATTGACCACAGCATGGTCTGGAATCTTGTCCAAATAGCGGAGCTGGTAGGCACTCATGAGAAGAAGGACGTAGAGCCAGCTGTCTAACTGATCTCTGTCTTCAATAAAGTGGGACAAGTACCATTCCAGAGTCAGTTTACGGGCTACTGTTCCATAGACCAGCTCGGTCGCCAAGCCCTTGTCTGCTACAGAGAGCTGACTTCCCTTGAGATGCTTATTTAAGGCGATATTTGAGTAGGCTTGATTGATAAAAACATCCTCTAATACTGCTAGGGATAAACTTCTAGCTGTTTCTACTTTAATCACCAAATCGTTCTCCTACTGTCAATGTGCGTCCAACTCCGTTGAGGAAGGAAGCAATGTCCATCTTAGGTTTCCCAGCTGGCTGCACTTGTTTTAGGGATAGAGCCCCTTCTGCCGTTGCGACAATCAATTCTTTCTTGCCGATAGAGAGAATCTCTCCTGGATTTCCCTGACCTTCTACTGGTAGAGCTTCATAAATCTTAAAGCGGTCGCCTTTAAGGAAAGTATGGGCAACAGGCCACGGGTTCATCCCACGGATTTGGTTAAAGAGTTGACGATTGCTTTTAGTCCAATCTAGTTTTTCTTCCTCTGGCTTGATATTTGGCGAGAAGCTAACCTGACTTGGATCCTGGGGTTCAGGTTTGATTTCACCAGCAATATAGGCAGGCAAAGTGTCCAAAAGCAAATCACGACCAACAAAAGCTAACTTCTCAAACAAGGTGCCGACATTGTCCTCATCCGTGATTGGAATACTGCGACGAGAAATCATATCTCCTGCATCCATTTCCTTAACCATCTCCATAATGGTCACACCAGCTTCCTCATCTCCTTGAATCAAGGCATAATGGATAGGCGCTCCACCACGGTGTTTAGGAAGGAGTGACGCGTGAACATTGACCGCAAAGTCTATGCTATCAAGGAGTTTACTTGGGAGAAACTGCCCAAAAGCAGCAGTCACAATTCCATCCGCTCCTAGCTGCATAATAGCTTCCATCTCAGGACTTCCAGATAATTTTTCAGGTTGGTAGATTGGAAGACCTGCTTCCTTGGCAGCCTGCTTGACTGGGGTTTCTTGGATAACTTTTTTACGACCAACAGCACGGTCTGGCTGGGTCACAACGGCTAGAATTTCGTAACGGTCATCTGTCAAAAGCCCTTTTAGAACTGTTGCTGAAAAGTCGGGGGTCCCCATAAAGATTAATTTTGTCATATCTTCTCCTTCTTATAAAAATTGCTGTGGCTCATGGTCAATGCTGAGACGGAGCTCACTATTTTCCCGTTCTTGAGTCAAGGCCAAGATCTGATTGAGGGTCGGCCCCAGCTCATCTTCTAAACGGTATTTAATTAAAATTTGGTAATGATAGAGGTTGTGGGTACGAGCAATGGGTTTTGGCGTCGGCCCAAGGATGTTACTGGTTTCAGACAGGCCTGAACGCAAAATGTTCATAACTTCATAGGCACGTTTGACCACCTCTTCTTCTTTCTTATGAGAAAGGGTAATGCCAATGGTGAAATAGTAAGGTGGATAACCTAGTTGGCGTCTGATTCCCATTTCATAGGCATAAAATCCTTCGTAATCCTGTTCCTTGGCAAATCGAATAGCATAGTGCTGCGGATTGTAAGACTGAATCAAGACCTGCCCAGCTTTTTCAGCACGTCCTGCCCGACCTGCCACCTGAGTCAAAAGTTGGAAGGTTCTCTCAGAAGAACGGAAGTCAGGTAGATTTAAAGCCGTATCCGCATTGAGCACTCCGACTAAGGTCACATTTGGAAAATCCAAGCCCTTGGCAATCATCTGAGTACCTAGTAAAATATCTGCTTCTCCTCGACCAAACTGGTCAAGCAGAGCTTGGTGACTACCTTTCTTACGAGTCGTGTCCACATCCATCCGTAGAATTCGTGCCTGCGGAAAGAGTTCTGCCAGCTCGTCATAAGCCTTCTGTGTCCCTGTCCCATAGTAACGAATACTGCGGCTCTTACAGTTAGGACAGACCTGAGGAATGTCCTTCGAAAAACCACAATAATGGCAGTTCATGGTCTTGGTATCCATGTGCAAGGTCAAGGATATATCACAGTTGGGACAAGTATCCACAGTTCCACACTCCCGACACATGACAAAGCTAGAATAACCACGGCGATTGAGCATAAGAACCACCTGCTCTTTTTTAGCTAGACGGTCTTGAATGGCTTCTAGCAAAGGAGGAGTAAAGTTTGACGTCTCATTTTGTCCGATATAGTCCCGAAAATCAATCACTTGAACCTTGGGAATAGTGGCCAGAGGATTGGCGCGTTGGGTCAGACGCAAGTGTTGATAGACGCCTTTTCCAGCTCGAGCACGGCTTTCCAGACTAGGAGTTGCTGAACCAAGTACCAAAGCTGCTTGATTATACTGAGCCCGTAAAATAGCCACCTCTCTAGCATGGTAACGAGGATTACTGTCCTGCTTATAAGTCGCTTCATGCTCTTCATCGATAATCATGACCCCCAGATTTTTCAGCGGAGCAAAGATGGCCGATCTGGCGCCAACAACAACTTGAGCGTCTCCACGCTCGACCTTGCGCCATTCATCATACTTTTCACCATTGGATAAGCCTGAGTGAAGGATGGCCACCTTGTCCCCAAAACGAGCGATAAAACGCTCTGTCATCTGAGGAGTCAAGGAAATCTCAGGCACCAGCAAAATAGCTGTCTTGCCTTTGTCCAAGGCCCCTTGGATAATCTGCAAATAAACCTCGGTCTTCCCACTTCCTGTAATCCCTTGAAGGAGGAAGGGAGGCTGATGACTGCCAATCGCACTGACAACCGCATCACGCGCCTG
>CAUQXM010000026.1:0-22173 GCA_963522215.1 uncultured Streptococcus sp.
CAAATGGACCACCGTGTACAAAGGCAGGTGTACCGTAAATTGTCTGAACCAAGTTTGGCTTAATCGCATCCTTCAAAATCAAAGCCAAGGCACCCTCAACCTGCAAATCACCTACAGAAACAGGGGTACGGTCATAGCGATAACCGATAACGATATTAGCTAAACGACGTTTCAAGTCCTCAATGTCCGTTGCCAAGCAAAGAATGGCCATGATTTCTGAAGCAACTGTAATATCAAAACCGTCCTCACGTGGAATACCGTTTAGAGGACCACCAAGTCCAACCGTCACGTGACGAAGAGCGCGATCGTTCAAGTCCACTACACGTTTCCAGAGAATACGACGTTGGTCAATTCCAAGCTCATTTCCTTGGTGCAAGTGGTTATCAATCAAGGCAGAAAGAGCATTATTAGCAGTTGTAATGGCATGCATGTCTCCAGTAAAGTGGAGGTTGATGTCTTCCATTGGCAGGACTTGGGCATAACCACCACCAGCAGCACCCCCTTTAATCCCCATTACTGGACCAAGAGATGGTTCGCGGATAGCAATCATGGTTTTCTTACCAATCTTGTTCAAGGCATCCGCCAGACCAATGGTAATAGTTGATTTTCCTTCACCTGCAGGTGTTGGATTGATGGCAGTAACCAAGATCAATTTCCCAACTGGATTGCTCTCAACTGCACGAATTTTATCAAAGCTGAGCTTAGCCTTGTACTTTCCATACAACTCCAAATCGTCGTAAGAAATACCCAGTTTCTCTACAACATCAACGATTGGCTTCAACTCAATACTCTGTGCGATTTCAATATCTGTTTTCATTCAAAACTCCTCTAACCTCTTATATGATAATTCATTATAACACAAAACAAGATTTTTAACATCCTAAAACTCTCTAAACGTTCGTAAATATCCCTATTTTTAAGGTTTTTAGAGTCCTTTCTTAAATTTTATATGGCTTTATAGTTTGAAACTATAGAATAATGAAAAAATAATTTAGTCAAGAAAATAGCTGTCAATTTCAGATAAATTATGTAAAATTCTTGTGTTTTCAATTTCTAATTTTTCTGCCAACTCAATAGAATATTCAAAACTAAGTTTAGTATTTAACGATAAATCAAACGAGTAATCTTGTAATTCACCCAGTTTTTTATATTTTTCTATGATTTCATTATAAATAGCAAGATAATGCTTATCTAATATTTTTATATAATTATTCAGATTTTCCTGGTAGTCTTGAATGATTTTTTGTTCGCTATCATTTAATATTCCCTTCCCTATTTCCCAAATGATTGAGCTGGCTATTGAACCTACTACAGAACCTAGAACTGGTATAGGAATCATTGCTTGACCAATACAAGCACCAATTGTTGCAAAGGAAGCGTCCATTACATTTAATGTCAAAAGATTCATAAATTCATCTTGGGTTATTTCTGTAGATCTATACTTTAGAACAATGTCTATCATTCCATAAGTTGCCGTAACTAAAGCACTAGCATTTGGAGCACTAATCCCCAAGACATTTGTTAATCCGTAAATGGAATACCCAGATATTGCACCCTTTACAACTCCTTCAACTGTATTCAATCCACAATCTAACCAATCTGATTGTTCGAATTCGAAAATACTTTTTCCTTCTTTATACTTTCCATACACACTCGACATCAAAGCTAATCCCCCCTGTAAAAAAGCGGCGTTCCTTGCAACCTTGTTAGCTTCTTTTAAATTTGGCAATGCATGTTTTTGGGCTACTAATCTTTTTTTATTTAATTCTTGTTGTTTCAGTTTGACTGTTTTATAAATATTTTTCTGCTCAGAATCCAATAGAGAGTTAATTGACTTCTTTTGAGCGTCTTTATAATCTAAAGCAGAAGATTTCATCCAAGATTTGTATGAAGTAAGTCCCTTGCTTTCAGTGATATCATTAATCATTTGACGTATATCTGTAATTTGTTTAATGGACAATCTCTTGCCATTAAATTCAACTTCTTTTGCTCCAGCCATTATTTTTTCAAATACTTGAACGTGATCTTTTGGAAACATCATTTTCATTTTTGTATTGTAAAAAAATGATTGTTCTAATTCATCACGTAGATTATTATAAAACTTCATTTGAATGGTATTTCTACCAATTAATAAATCAGCTGGTCCATTGTCATTCAAAACTTTAACAATTGGGTTTAATCCCTCAATTGCTCTCCTTGCATTTACAATTCCTGCTTCTGCAAACTCTGCTATAAAGCCATGTACTCCACGATTACCGCCACGATTTTTAACAATAACATCTTCTATATTTTCTTTAGCATAATCTAAAAATTTAGAGGCATTATCCTTGTTTAAGATGACATTGCGAGCTTCATCCTCTATCATTTTCATAGCAATTTGTAAGTCTTGAATTCTTAAATTATTTAAACAATTGACATATGCTCCAATACCTTGGTTAAATGCTTGATTAAAAATTTGATTAACCATTTATTTTAATTTCCTTATTTATCATAGCTGTCAGTGATAGTGTTGAGTTCACTAAATTACCTGCTTTATATTTTTCATCTTCAGTAAATAAGCTATAGTCCATTCCAGTTAAAGATAAATTGGCTAAATAAATTCCTTCTGTTTGTTTTTCAGTTAATTCTATTAATTCCGTAACTTCTATTACTTTTTCTTTAAGTTGTCTAGCCAACAATTCGACATTTTTCTGTTCTTCTATAGCCTCTTTTGCAACTTCTTCATTTTTCCTATTAGCTACTACACCAGCGCCTACAGAAGCGGTCAACATAACGCCTGCAATTCCCCAACCGACAGGACCAGCCAATGCTAAAAATGCGTTACCGGCTGCCACTCCACCGCCACCAGCTGCTACACTTCCACCACCTAACCAAGCCAGAGCGGCGCTATTTGCTGCAGCACCTGTCAAACTTGATATCGCAGTACCTGTTGATGCAACACCAAATGTAGTTGCAACACCCATAGCGGCAGTAGGCCCTAAAGTTGCAACTGTTACTCCTAATGCACTAAGAGAAGCCGTAGCCGCTGTACTACCACTTGCTAATTCAGCTTCCTTAATTGACTGTGAAATAGCAATTTGCTTATCTTCAAAATTCTGAATTTCAACATCAATTTCTTCTAATTTTGTTTCAAACTCTTTTGGCTTATTTGCTAGCTTACTAATTCTTTCTTCAATAATTTTTACAACTTTGACCGCTTTTTCCCTAACCTGATAGAGTTCTGTTGATTTATTAGCCAAATTATCAGCTTCATCGTTATACAATCTTATAGATTCTTTATATCCCTCGACAGCTTCTTGTCTAAGTTTAGAATTAAAGAGGTCAACAGCATCAATTTGTTCTTTCGTATTATTCGCTATTTTACCTGCTTCATTAAAAGTTTCCGATGAAGCTTTAGTTACATGTTCTACCACATCACTAGCTACCCCAATAGCTTTTTCAGAAACATCTGTGATAACATCGCCAACCTGACTTGAAACATCTTCTATAACTTTTACAGACTCTGTAATAGCTTCTCCAGTATATTTACCTGCTTCATTTAATACTTTACTGGTAGCGGATCCAGCATCATTCAATACCTTACTAGCTTCTTTTGCAAAATTGTCAGCAAATTTAAAAAAATTCATTCAGCATTCTCCTTTATTGTATATATTTCTATTATCCTATAAACAGGAGAGATTGTCAAAATCGACCATATATTAATTTACTTAATTTTTATCGCTTTCATTTTACTTACCGTTTATTTTTGTGTACAATAGTGCTATGAAAATTTTAGTTACATCGGGCGGTACCAGTGAAGCTATCGATAGCGTCCGCTCTATCACTAACCATTCTACAGGTCGCTTGGGGAAAATCATCACAGAAACTTTGCTTGCTGCAGGGCATGAAGTTTGTTTAATGACGACAAAACGAGCTGTGAAGCCAGAGCCTCATCCCAACCTAAGCATTCGAGAAATTACCAATACCAAGGACCTTCTCCTTGAAATGCAAAAACGTATTCAAGATTATCAGGTCTTGATTCACTCAATGGCCGTATCTGATTACACTCCTGTCTATATGACGGGGCTTGAGGAAGTTCAATCTAGCTCCAATCTAGAAGAATTTTTAAGCAAACAAAATCATCAAGCTAAGATTTCTTCAACTGACGAGGTTCAGATTTTGTTCCTAAAAAAGACACCCAAAATCATCTCTCTGGTCAAGGAATGGAATCCTGCTATTCATCTTATTGGTTTCAAACTGCTGGTTGATGTCTCTGAGGATTATCTCATCGAGATTGCCCGAAAAAGTCTCATCAAAAATCAAGCTGACTTAATCATTGCGAATGACCTGACTCAAATCTCAGCAAACCAGCATTGTGCAATCTTTATTGAAAAAGAACAGCTTCAAACAGCCCAGACTAAAGAAGAAATTGCAGAACTCCTCCTTGAAAAAATTCAAGCCTATCATTCGTAGAAAGGAAAGCTATGGCACATATTCTCTTGGCTGTAACGGGCTCAATCGCCTCTTACAAGTCGGCAGATTTAGTTAGTTCTCTAAAAAAACAAGGTCATCAAGTCACTGTCTTAATGACTCAGGCTGCTACAGAGTTTATCCAACCCTTGACACTACAGGTCTTATCACAGAATTATGTCCACCTGGATGTCATGAAGGAACCCTATCCTGACCAGGTTAATCATATTGAACTTGGAAAAGAAACTGATCTATTCATCGTGGTCCCTGCAACTGCTAACACTATTGCAAAACTAGCCCACGGCTTTGCGGACAACATGGTGACCAGTACAGCTCTAGCCCTGCCAAGTCATATTCCCAAACTCATCGCACCAGCAATGAATACAAAAATGTATGACCATCCGGCAACTCAGGCTAATCTGAAAACATTAGAAAGCTACGGCTATCAGCTGATCGCTCCAAAAGAATCCCTACTAGCTTGTGGAGACCATGGACGAGGAGCATTAGCTGACCTCACAATTATTTTAGAAAGAATAAAGGAAACTCTCGATGAAAAAACGCTCTAATATTGCACCCATTGCTATCTTTTTTGCAACCATGCTCGTGATACACTTTCTGAGCTCACTTATCTTTAACCTTTTTCCATTCCCAATCAAACCGACCATCGTTCATATTCCTGTCATTATTGCCAGCATTATTTACGGTCCACGAGTTGGGGTTACACTTGGATTTTTGATGGGACTACTTAGCTTAACTGTTAACACGATTACAATTCTACCGACAAGCTACCTCTTCTCCCCATTTGTACCAAACGGAAACATCTACTCAGCTATCATTGCCATCGTTCCACGTATTTTGATTGGTTTAACTCCGTATCTAGTTTATAAACTGATGAAAAATAAAACTGGTCTTATTTTAGCTGGTGCCCTTGGTTCACTTACCAACACAGTCTTTGTACTTGGTGGAATTTTCTACCTTTTTGGAAATGTTTTTGATGGTAATATCCAAAAACTCCTAGCAACTGTTATTTCAACAAATTCGATTGCCGAATTAGTCATTTCCGCAGTTCTAACCCTAGCCATTGTTCCAAGACTACAGACTTTGAAAAAATAAAAACAATCTCCACTTTCAAACCTGAAGGTGGAGATTTTGTTTGAAGTAGTTCCTTTTTAGTGAAATCTTTACCAATATTTAATTTAAAATGGCCTATAAACTTAAGTAAATCCTTGCTTTATTGTCTTGTTTATAGTACTATACTAGTGTATATACAGTTAAAAAGGAGATTCTTATGAATACACGGAAAAAGACACAATTTATGACAATGACTGCCCTCTTAACGGCTATTGCGATTTTGATTCCAATTGTTATGCCTTTCAAGATCGTCATTCCACCTGCTTCTTACACTCTGGGGAGCCACATCGCTATTTTTATTGCCATGTTCTTATCGCCCTTGATGGCAGTTTTTGTCATCCTAGCCTCTAGTTTTGGATTTTTGATGGCCGGCTATCCCATGGTTATCGTTTTTCGAGCTTTTTCCCATATCTTTTTTGGGACTTTGGGGGCTCTTTACCTACAAAAATTCCCCGATACCCTAGATAAACCAAAAGCTTCCTGGATTTTCAACTTTGTGTTAGCGCTTGTTCATGCCCTTGCTGAAGTATTGGCCTGTGTCGTTTTTTACGCAACTTCCGGTACCAATGTAGAAAATATGTTTTATGTTCTATTTGTGCTAGTTGGATTTGGCACAATTATCCATAGTATGGTAGACTATACATTAGCACTAGCTGTCTATAAAGTGCTTCGAAAACGCCGTTAAAAGGAAGAACTATGACAAAAGATCGCAAACAAGCCCTGCTCCAACTCTTGAAAGAAGCGCCTAAAGCCCTCAATGGCCAAAGTTTAGCTGAACATTTTCATGTTACACGCCAGGTCATTGTGCAGGACATTGCAATTTTGAGAGCCGATGGCGCTCCTATCCTATCCACCAATCGTGGCTACGTCTATAAGCAAATTGAAACCAATCCTTATGTTCACAAACTTTTCAAAGTGAAACATGAAGTTGAAGAAATCGGTCAAGAACTCCTTGCTATCGTTGATAATGGTGGACGTGTTCAAAATACCTTGATTGACCATCCCGTTTATGGAGAAATTGAAACCTTGCTTAAACTGTCTTGTCGCAGAGATGTGCAACATTTTCTAGAACAAGTCGAGCATTCTGATTTTAAACCTTTATCTGAATTGACAGATGGTATCCATTACCACCTAGTTGAAGCCGAAACACAACAAGACCTCCACTATATCGAGGAGGCCTTGGATCAACTCGGTTATTTAGTAAAAGACTAGAAAATTTTCTTTTCCCAATCGTCTTCTGTACTGTGGCGGTAGAAAAACTCTGACTTGTCAGGAGCTTCCATCATTTCCATCAAAGGTAGCATATCATAGGCCAGATCCAAGTTTGGAATCTGGTCTTTTTGAATCCAATAGCTCAAATAGTAACAATGATATTTAAAAACCACATTGAATGAAAATTAACAACTACTTGCTTACTAAAAATATATCACCAGTTATGTTGATCAACATTATCCTTAGTCACAAGATAAATTGGAGAAACTGTTTCTTTTTCCAGTTTTTTCCCTTGATAATGATCTATTGCTGATTGAATAGCAATTTCACCCATCTTAGCTGGTTGCTGAGCAATAGTGGCAGTAATATCACCTTTTGCAATAGCATCATGTGCATCTGGTTGACCATCAATACCAACAATTAATACATTGCTAAGACCAGCTGCTTTTACTGCTTGTGCAGCTCCTAACGCCATCTCATCATTCTGTGCAAAGATTGCTTGTACTTCTTTGTTTCCTTGAATCATATTTTGCGCTGTATTCAAAGCTTTTGCGCGATCAAAATTAGCGGATTGACTAGAAAGAACATCTAAATTTGTCTTTGAAATTTGTTCAAATCCTTTACCTCTATCTACAGTTGCAGAAGCGCCAGGGACTCCTGATAATTCAAAAGTTTTTGCTTTTTCTCCCAATTGCTTGGTAATAAATTCTGCAGCCATTTTACCTGCTTCTACGTTATCAGAAGCAACAGTTGTCAAGACTTCACCACCATTACTACCGCGGTCAATTAAGATTACCGGAATGTTTGCATTATTAGCAGCTTTAATAGATGTAACAATTGCATCAGAATCAACTGGATTAATTAGTAAAGCATCTACATTTTGACTAATAAAATTTTGAATATCATCTGCTTGTCTAGCAGCATCATCTTGTGCATCTGCTATCTTCAAAGTTACTTCTTTTTCCCCTGCAGCTTTTTCAAGGCCATCTTTCATAGCCACAAAATAAGGATTGTTAGTAGTAGAAATAGAAACTCCTAATTTTAATTCTTTTGCCGACTTTTGAGTCGTAGATTTATTATCATTTGATGAATTTCCTAAACCAGTTTTTCCACAAGCTACTAAAGCAAAAATAAATGTTACAAACAAAGCAAAAATGCTAATTTTTTTAATATTTTTCATGTTATTACTCCTCGTAATATATATCTATAGGGATAGTTTCAATCCCGATTATTGTACGTCATCTAATAAATTGTTACTATTTCCAAAAAAATTGAAAATTATTCTACTGTTTTACAACTTTAAAACGATCAATCAGAACAGCAATTAAGATTACAACTCCTTTTACTACTTGTTGCCAAAATGCTGAAACACCAATAATATTAAGTCCATTATTCAAAACTCCAATAATTAAAGCACCTATTAGAGTCCCAAGTATACGACCTTTACCTCCAGATAAAGAGGTTCCTCCAAGAACAACAGCTGCAATAGCATCCATTTCATAACTAGCACCTGCTGTTGGTTGAGCAGAACTTAAGCGTGATGTTATAATTAATCCAGAAATTGAAGCCATAATACCTGATATTGAATAAATGATAATTTTCACTTTATTTAATTTCACACCTGATATATATGCTGCTTTTTCATTCCCCCCTATAGCATATACAGATTTACCAAATGCTGTTTTATGAAGTAAAACATATAAAACAATAAATACAATAAACATAATAATTACAGGAAATGGAATTCCTACTATGTAACCTTGCCCCAAAAATTGAAATAAGAATGTATCACTTAATCCTTTTGTAATAGGATTCCCATTTGTATAAACAAGTGTTGCTCCCCTAAAAATAGTCATAGTCGCTAAAGTGACGATAAATGGAGCTAATTTCCCGTAGGAAATCAATAACCCATTCATCATACCTAGAATGCAACCCAAAATTAAAGAGATGAGAATTGCTAACGTAACAGGCATTCCAGATCCTAATAAACCTGCTGTTAGCGCGCTGGATAAGGCTAAAATTGATCCTACTGATAAATCGATTCCACCTGTTAGAATAACAAAAGTCATTCCAAAAGCAATCAGTGCATTTGATGTTACTTGCAATAGTAAATTTAACAGATTATTTGCTGTTAAAAAATTTGAATTGATAATAGTGATGACAGCCATTAAAATTATCAATGCTATTACCGTTGTCAATTCTGACATGTACTTCATAGTATTTTTCACACTATTGTCCTCCTGTAGCTAGTTGCATAACTTTTTCTTGTGTAGCTTCTCGACGTGTTAATTCCCCACTAATTCTACCTTCATGCATGACCATAATGCGATCACTGACTCCAATCACTTCTGGTAAATCTGAAGAGACCATAATAATCGGTACACCTCGTTCAGCTAATTCATTCATTAATTGGTAAATTTCACGCTTAGCTCCAACATCTACCCCACGAGTTGGCTCATCTAAAATCAGTACTTTTGGTGCAATACCTATCCATTTTGCTAAAACTACTTTCTGTTGATTACCACCAGAAAGTGTCCCAACTTCCTTATCTGGATAACCTGATTTAATTTGTAACCTATCAATTAAGCGTTGTACAAATATACCACTTGTTTTATTATCGAAAATGCCATTTTTAACAAAATCACGAGTACTAGGTAAAGTCATATTATCTTTAATAGAAAAATCTAAAATCAATCCCTCATCTTTACGATCTTCTGTTAAGAAACCAATTCCATGCTTAATTGCTTCAAAAGGATTTTTAATTATCAGTTGTTCTCCGTTTATTATAATTTGACCAGATTTTAAAGAATCAATTCCAAAAATTGCTCGCATTATTTCAGTACGACCAGCACCCATCAAACCAGAAAAACCAAGAATTTCCCCTTGACGTACATAGAAAGAAATATCCGTAAAAGCATCACCAGAAAGATTCTTAGCTTGAAAAACAATATTCCCAATCTCAGCCTTTTTTTCTGGATAATAATCTTCTAATTCACGGCCTACCATCTTCTGAACTAATTCATCTGCATTAGTAAACTTCGTTTTCTTGGTATCAATTACAAACCCATCCCTCATAACAGTTATAAGATCTGTAATCTTAAAGATTTCTTCCATCCGATGTGAAATATACACAATACCTACACCATCAGATTTTAATCCTTCTATCACTTTAAAAAGTGTTTCAGTTTCACGATCAGTTAAAGCTGCTGTGGGTTCATCCATAATTAACAAGGAAACTTCTGATAATAAACATTTTGCTATTTCTATCATTTGTTGTTGTCCGACTGATAATTGACCAATGATTGCATCGAGAGGAATAGAGATATTAAGACGTTTAAATGCTTCTTTAGCTTTCCTTTCCATACTAACTTTATCTAGAAACCCAATCGAATTTTTAATTTCTCTTCCTAAAAAAAGATTATCAAGTACAGTCATATCTGGCCAAGTATTCATTTCCTGATGAATAAAACTCAGTCCAAACCGTTCTGCCTCTTGAGGATTAGAAAATGTTTTTTCTTTTCCATCAATAAAAATAGTTCCTGAAGTAGCTGGAAAAAGTCCAGTTAAAATATTCATTAAGGTTGATTTGCCTGCGCCATTCTCCCCCATTAAAGCATGAACTTCTCCTGAATTAAGAACCAAATCAATACTTTCTAAAACACGATTATTCCCAAAAGATTTTGAAATGTTCTTCATTTCAATTTTCATAGGCAACCCCCTTCTAAATAATAACTCCTGATTGCAAGATTATATTCGAATATGGTGTATCTTCCCCAGTGCGAATAACTGCCTTAACTTTAGTATTCATAGCTTTCAATTCTTCATGACTAATATATTCAATAATTATATTCGATCCTAAAAGATCTAGAACTGCTTGCCACTGTTCTTTGTTTTTTTCCTTAATTTCTTCTGCTAAGAAAATTTTTTCAATAAGTACATGATCTGAATATTCTTTTAAAACTTCTAAAAAACTTGGACTACCTTTTCTTAATGCTAAATCAATTTTATCAACACCTTTTGGAACTGGCAATCCTAAATCTCCGATACAAACCAAATCCATATGACCTAAATCATCAGCTAGTTTCGCTATATTACTATTTAAAATCCCATATTTCTTCATATCCTGAATGCTCCTTTATTTCTTTCAAACTCGGCATACCTCCTTGCGCTCCAAATCTTTGAACAGAAAGATGTGAAGCAATCGTTGCAAAGGACAATGCAATATCCATCTCTTTTCCTTTTGAGATAGCATAAGCAAAAGCACCATTAAACGTATCTCCTGCTCCTGTAGTATCAACTACTTCTGCTTTTATAGCAGGAATTTTCTTAACTGCTGTCCCATCATAATAAATAGAACCTTCAACTCCTAATGTCACAATCATTTTATTAGGATAAATTTTAATAATTTCTTCTAATTTCTTATCTGGAAAAAGCTCTGAACATTCGTGCTCGTTAGGAGTAATAAAATCACAAAAAGGAATCATCTCTTTGTCTGTTTCTCTAGCTGGTGCAGGATTGTAAAGAACCTTAACTTGATTTTCTTGGCAAAATTTAGCTATAGATAAGTTGGCTTCATGTGGTATTTCATTCTGTAATACAACAATACTTGCATCACTAAGTAATTTCCACTCATTTTTCCAATCATTTGTTTTAACTAAATTATTAGCTCCGGGATAATAAATAATCCTATTATCACCTCCATATAAAGTAATTTGTGCAACTCCTGAAGACTGTGGTACCGTTCCCACATATGCTGTAGAAATATCATTATTTTGCAGATTACTTAATAAATCTGCTGAAAAAATATCTTCTCCTACGTTCCCAAATATGTAAATATTATCTTCAACACTGGATAATCTACCAATAGCTACAGCTTGATTTGCACCTTTTCCACCTGGAACTATATTAAATGAATCGCCAAAAATCGTTTCACCTCCTTCTGGAATCCTTTTTGTTCTCATAACTAAGTCCATTGAAATGCTTCCAACAACAACAATTTTACTCATTTCTTTCTCCTTAATGTATTTCTTTCTATGTACCTAACAGGGAGTTTAATTTTAGCTTCATCTATAGAGAACTTATTTGCCATATTATAGATTAGCTTTGCAGCCTGTTCTCCCATTTTATATGATGATTGGTGGATAGTTGATAAAGAAGGATAAATAAATTGACTAAGTACAATATCATCATAACCAATGATTTGAATATCATCTGGAATTTTTTTCCCAATTGCTAAAATTTCATGAATATAAGCTATCGCATGAATATCAGAAGGTGCTATAATACTATCAATATTTGGATTTCTTTTTAGATTCTCTTTAGCTTCTTTTTGAATTTTTTCAAAGTCAAAAGTTTCACTTTCTTCAATACAAATTTCTAAATTTTTATTCCTCAAATAGTTTAAACTTGCTTCAAATCGTTCCACAATATTCTCAGCTTTATCATCTAAAACTTTGATAATCATAACCTGCTCAGCGCCAGCATTCCAAATTGCTTTAGCAGCCAAACGTCCACCCAACTGATTATCAGAAAAAACACCATAGCCTGTATCTTTACTAATCCGGTCAACCACAACAACAGGTAATGTTAGATTTGGAAATTCCTTTGTAAAGTCAAGGGTTGTTATAATACCAGCTGCATTTGTTTTTAACAAAAGGTTTATATATTCTTCTAACGAATCATGATCTGAAATAGTACCAACCATAATCCTATAACCTTTATCTTTCAAATATGATTCGGCTCCTCGAACCAATCTTGGGAAGAACGGATTAGAAATATCTGGCAATAAGAGTCCTACCATTTGATTTTTTTTAGTTTTTAAAGATTGTGCTAATACATTTGGTGTGTAATTTAATTTCTTGATAGCATTTTTTATCTTTTCTCTCGCATCATCTCCGACATAGCCTTTTTTCGAAATATATCTTGAAACTGTTGACTTTGATACTCCAGCTTCTTCAGCAACCTGTTTTATTGTAGTCATCACTCCTCCTTTTTATTGTGGAACCGTTCCCTTATTTATATAGTAAGCGTTTTCTTTTGTTTTGTCAATACTTTTTTAGAAATATTTTAAATTTATTTCAGAGTACACATGTTTTTACTAATCTCCTATTACTATTAGATACGAAACACAACAAGACCTCCACTATATCGAGGAGGCCTTGGATCAACTCGGTTATTTAGTAAAAGACTAGAAAATTTTCTTTTCCCAATCGTCTTCTGTACTGTGGCGGTAGAAAAACTCTGACTTGTCAGGAGCTTCCATCATTTCCATCAAAGGTAGCATATCATAGGCCAGATCCAAGTTTGGAATCTGGTCTTTTTGCACCCAAGAAACTTCTCCTTCATCTGAAGAGCGAAGGCTGCCAGAGAAATCAGTTGCCTTATAACAAACGACAATATAGCGCCCACCTGTATCTAGTGGCCAATTTTTAATGCCGACAAGTTGAGGATTTTGGATAGTCAACCCTGTTTCTTCATAGATTTCACGAATGACAGACTCTGCGAAAGACTCGCCGTTTTCTACATGACCTCCTGGAAAGGCATAACCTGACCAGCGATTGGTTTCAGGAGAGCGATACTGCATGACTACGCGCTGAGTTTCGAGGTCTTCAATCAGACAAATATTTGTTAAAATCGTTAATTGGGAACGGGACATATTTTCTCCTTTAGGTAATATTCTAATCCAACGCCTTGACTTCCAGCATCATATCACGGATCTGAGCTGCTAGTTCAAAGTCAAGCACTTCAACCGCTTCTTGCATTTGTTTTTCTAGTTTCTTGACAAGTTCTTTGCGTTCTTGTTTGTTGAGGCTATTGATATCGACTTCCTTGTCTTCTTCCTTAGCAACTGCCTTTGTCACGGCAATCAGGTCACGAATTTCTTTCTTAATGGTTTGTGGAACGATACCATGTTCTTCATTATAAGCCATCTGGATTTTGCGACGGCGGGCAGTTTCATCGATAGCACGTTGCATAGACTGAGTAACGGTGTCCGCATACATGATTACATGACCTTCACTGTTACGGGCGGCACGTCCAATGGTCTGGATGAGTCCACGTTCGTTACGAAGGAAACCTTCCTTGTCAGCATCGAGAATAGCTACGAGACTCACTTCGGGAACGTCAATCCCTTCACGGAGGAGGTTGATTCCGACCAAGACATCAAAAACACCCAAGCGCAGGTCACGGATAATCTCTGTCCGCTCTAAAGTCTTGATATCCGAGTGCATGTACTTGACCTTAATGCCCATTTCTTTGAAGTAGTCGGTTAAGTCCTCTGCCATTTTCTTGGTCAAGGTTGTGATAAAGGTTCGTTCATTCTTTTCAACACGGGCATTGATTTCACCTAAGAGGTCATCAATCTGTCCCATAGTCGGACGAACTTCCACCTCAGGATCCAAAAGACCTGTTGGTCGAATGATTTGCTCAATCACTGTCTCGGTCTGTTCATTTTCATAGTCACCAGGTGTCGCTGAAACGTAAACAATCTGATGCACATGGCTTTCAAACTCTTCACGACGGAGAGGTCGATTGTCCAAAGCAGACGGCAAACGGAAACCGTAATTTACTAACATTTCCTTACGAGAACGGTCTCCATTGTACATTCCCTTGATTTGCCCCATAGTCATGTGACTCTCGTCAATCATGATTAAGAAATCATCTGGGAAGAAATCGAGAAGCGTATAAGGAGGCTCACCTTCGCTACGTCCATCCATGTGGCGAGAATAATTTTCAACCCCATTGGTATAGCCCATCTCACGCAGCATTTCGATATCGTACTCTGTTCGCTGTTTCAAACGCTGGGCTTCAAGCAATTTACCTTCCTTCTCAAAGATAGCTAGTTGCTCCTCCAACTCGGCCTGAATCTTGGCAATGGCAACTTCCATGTGGTCGTCATTGGTCACAAAGTGAGTTGCAGGGAAAATCGCTAAATGATCCACTTCTCCCAATACCTGACCAGTCAGGGCCTCAACTTCACGAATACGGTCAATTTCGTCTCCAAAAAATTCTACTCGAAAAGCGTGTTCATCACGGGAAGCTGGGAAAATCTCTACCACATCCCCACGCACACGAAATCTTCCGCGTTGGAAATCAATATCATTTCGCTCAAACTGAATATCAACCAAGTCATTCAAGAGTTTATCACGAGAAATTTCAAGACCTGGACGGAGACTAACGACACTATCAGCGTATTCCTTGGGCGAACCCAAACCATAGATACAAGAGACTGAAGCCACGACAATAACATCATTACGCTCCAAAAGGGCCGAAGTCGCTGAGTGGCGAAGCTTGTCAATCTCGTCATTGACAGAGCTGTCCTTTTCAATATAGGTATCACTAGAAGGGACATAGGCCTCAGGCTGGTAATAATCATAGTAAGACACAAAGTACTCAACTGCATTTTCAGGGAAAAATTCCTTAAACTCCCCATAGAGCTGTCCTGCCAGAGTCTTATTGTGGGCAATGACCAGAGTTGGTTTATTGACTTTGGAAATGACCTGACTCATGGTATAGGTCTTCCCTGTACCAGTCGCCCCCATCAGAATCTGAGCTTTTTCTCCACCCTCGATATTATCCACCAACTGCTCGATAGCTTGGGGTTGATCTCCTGATGGTTGATATTTTGATACTAGTTTAAATTGATTGTCTGTAATGCGGTTAATCATAAGAATCCTCTCTCGATGTGCTATTCCTATTTTAGCATACTTGTAGCATTTTCACGAAGAAAAGGACGGACCGAAGTCACATCCTTTCATTTTCTTTCTTTAATTGGTAAGCGAGATAGATAATCAGCAGTAACAAGACTAGACTTGTCATGATAGAACCTTCTATGCCAAAAGAACCACCTGATAGCCACTCTTGATTGCCTTGTGGTAAAAAGGTCATCAAAGACGTTCCTGACTGCTGACCACTAACTAAAATCCCAAATAGATTTCCTTGAGCAAAATTCCAAGCGCCATGAATACCTGCTACACCCCAAACTGTATCTGTTTTGAGGAGGTAAAGTGACATGGCAATTCCGAATAAAAAGAGATTCACTAGAGATAGAGGTGTTAGACCAGAATTGCCCATATGAAGCAGGGTAAAGAATAGGCTAGATATAACAACAGCTAGTTTTAGATTGGTTCTTGAAGCCAATTGAGGAAGGAGCCAAGCACGGGCCACCACTTCTTCTGTTGTCCCCTGTAAAATCCAAAATGGAATGGTAAAAATGACAAAGGCAAGCGAATAAGGATTCAAGTGAATGAACTCCAAACGATATTGCCCTAATGCTACTAAACCTAACAAGGTCAGAAGAAAAAGTGCCAGACCTAAACCAAATCCCTTAAGAAGATTACTGAGGAAATTTTCTTTATAAAATCCTAAAGTTCGAATAGGTCTTTTCTCAACTTTTCTAGTCCATCTGAACACAGTGTTAAGTATAAAACCAAAGGCCAGCAATTCTAAAATTAAACGAAAGTCACTTGTTTTATCCATCAAGCTCTGCTGCAAGGTCTGCAAGTAGGTTGCAAGATTTTGACCAACCTCTCCAAAATTTCTAGCAAGTCCGATGAGAGCTAACAAGCTAATACCATATAAAGTATAAGCCACAAACTCTCCTATAAAGACAAAAATAAAGGCTAACAAGGGGCTTGTGTAAATGTTTAAACTCATTTTTGAGGCTTGGAAGTCTTTAAAAATTCTTTTGTTATTCATATCTCCGTCCTCTTTTCTTCTATTATATACTATTATTATATCACTTTGTGGTAGCAGTTCAAGAAAGAAATAACGGGTTTTTATGTTATATCTTCTAACATAAAAACCCCTAGATTTGCATTTTTTAGTTTTTTCTGATATAATGGGAAAATATTCGGAAAAGGAGACTAAAAATGAAGAAAAAATTTCTAGCATTTTTGCTAATTTTATTCCCAATTTTCTCATTAAGTATTGCGAAAGCTGAGACGATTAAGATTGTTTCTGATACCGCCTATGCACCTTTTGAGTTTAAAGATTCAGATCAAACTTATAAAGGAATTGATGTTGACATTATCAACAAAGTCGCTGAGATTAAAGGGTGGAACATTCATATGTCTTATCCTGGTTTTGACGCAGCAGTAAATGCGGTTCAAGCTGGTCAAGCTGACGCAATCATGGCAGGAATGACAAAAACTGCAGAACGTGAAAAAGTTTTCACCATGTCTGATACTTACTATGATACAAAAGTTGTCATTGCTACTACAAAGTCACACAAGATTAGTCAGTACGACCAATTAAAAGGTAAAACTGTTGGTGTTAAAAACGGAACAGCCGCTCAACGTTTCCTTGAAAGTATCAAGGACAAATATGGCTTTAGTATTAAAACATTTGACACTGGTGATTTGATGAACAACAGCTTGAGTGCTGGTGCCATCGATGCCATGATGGATGATAAACCTGTTATCGAATATGCCATCAACCAAGGCCAAGACCTCCATATTGAAATGGATGGTGAAGCTGTAGGTAGCTTTGCTTTCGGTGTTAAAAAAGGAAGCAAATACGAGCACCTAGTCACTGAATTTAACCAAGCCTTGGCTGAAATGAAAAAAGATGGTAGTCTTGATAAAATCATCAAGAAATGGACCGCTTCATCATCTTCAGCAGTGCCAACCACAACTACTGCAGCAGGTCTAAAAGCAACTCCTGTTAAAGCTAAATACATCATTGCCAGTGATTCTTCTTTTGCACCTTTTGTGTTCCAAAACTCAAGTAACCAATTTACTGGTATTGATATGGACTTGATTAAGGCAATCGCTAAAGACCAAGGTTTTGCAATTGAAATCACCAACCCTGGTTTCGATGCCGCTATCAGTGCTGTTCAAGCTGGACAAGCAGATGGTATCATTGCTGGTATGTCTGTCACAGATGCTCGTAAGGCAACTTTTGACTTCTCAGAATCCTACTACACTGCTAATACAATCCTTGGTGTCAAAGAATCAAGCACCATTGCTTCTTATGAAGATTTGAAAGGGAAGACAGTCGGTGTTAAAAACGGAACTGCTTCTCAAACCTTCCTAACAGAAAATCAAAGCAAATACGGTTACAAAATCAAAACCTTCGCTGATGGTTCTTCAATGTATGACAGTTTAAACACTGGTGCCATTGATGCTGTTATGGATGATGAACCTGTTCTCAAATATTCTATCAGCCAAGGACAAAAATTGAAAACACCAATCGCTGGAACTCCAATCGGTGAAACAGCCTTTGCCGTTAAAAAAGGAGCAAATCCAGAGTTAATTGAAATGTTCAACAACGGACTTGCAAACCTTAAAGCAAACGGAGAATTCCAAAAGATTCTTGATAAATACCTAGCTAGTGAGTCATCAACTGCTTCAACAAGCACTGTTGATGAAACAACAATCTGGGGCTTGCTTCAAAATAACTACAAACAACTCCTTAGCGGGCTTGGTATCACTCTTGCTCTAGCTCTTATCTCATTTGCTATTGCCATTGTTATCGGGATTATCTTCGGTATGTTTAGCGTTAGCCCCTACAAATCTCTTCGTGTGATTTCTGAGATTTTCGTTGACGTTATCCGTGGTATTCCATTGATGATTCTTGCAGCCTTCATCTTCTGGGGAATTCCAAACTTCATCGAGTCCATCACAGGCCAACAAAGTCCAATCAATGACTTTGTAGCTGGTACTATTGCCCTCTCACTCAATGCAGCAGCTTATATCGCTGAAATCGTTCGTGGTGGGATTCAAGCTGTTCCAGTTGGGCAAATGGAAGCCAGCCGAAGCTTGGGTATCTCTTATGGAAAAACCATGCGTAAGATTATCTTGCCACAAGCAACTAAATTGATGTTGCCAAACTTTGTTAACCAATTCGTTATCGCTCTTAAAGATACAACCATCGTATCTGCTATCGGTTTGGTTGAACTCTTCCAAACTGGTAAGATTATCATCGCCCGTAACTACCAAAGTTTCAAGATGTATGCAATCCTTGCTATCTTCTATCTTGTAATTATCACACTTTTGACTAGACTAGCGAAACGCTTAGAAAAGAGGATTCGTTAATGGCAAAACTAAAAATTGATGTAAATGATTTACACAAATATTATGGAAAAAATGAAGTCCTAAAAGGAATTACGACTAAGTTCTATGAAGGAGATGTTGTTTGTATCATCGGCCCTTCGGGTTCTGGTAAGTCAACCTTCCTTCGTAGCCTCAACCTTCTAGAAGAAGTTACTAGCGGTCACATCACTGTGAACGGTTATGACTTAACTGAAAAAACAACCAACGTTGACCACGTCCGTGAAAACATCGGAATGGTGTTTCAACACTTCAACCTCTTCCCACACATGTCTGTATTGGACAACATTACTTTTGCTCCAATTGAGCACAAGTTGATGACTAAGGAAGAAGCTGAGAAATTGGGAATGGAGTTGCTTGAAAAGGTTGGGCTAGCAGATAAAGCTAATGCTAACCCAGATAGCCTATCAGGTGGTCAAAAACAACGTGTGGCTATCGCTCGTGGACTAGCAATGAATCCAGACATCATGCTCTTTGATGAACCAACTTCTGCCCTTGACCCTGAGATGGTTGGAGACGTACTAAACGTTATGAAAGAATTGGCTGAGCAAGGCATGACCATGATTATCGTAACCCATGAGATGGGATTTGCTCGTCAGGTTGCTAACCGCGTTATCTTTACTGCGGATGGCGAGTTCCTTGAAGACGGAACACCTGATCAAATCTTTGATAACCCACAACATCCACGTCTGAAAGATTTCTTGGACAAGGTCTTAAACGTCTAAACTCAAACTGTAAGGATTTCCTTGCAGTTTTTTTCTATCTCGTATTGGATTTTTTGATTTTTCGGAAAATTATGTTAGAATTAAGTTTATGAAATGAGATTTCCTCATACCTAGCAAGACTAGGAATAAAAATAGAAATTAGGTAGCTAGATGTCATCTAAGGTTATTGTTACAATTTTCGGTGCGAGTGGAGACCTGGCTAAACGCAAGCTCTACCCTTCCCTTTTTAGACTATATAAATCCGGCAATCTTTCCGAGCACTTTGCAGTCATTGGAACTGCTCGTCGTCCTTGGAGCAAGGAATATTTTGAATCTGTTGTAGTCGAATCGATCCTTGATTTGGCAGATAGTACCGAACAGGCTCAAGAGTTCGCTAGCCACTTCTACTATCAAAGTCACGATGTCAATGATACAGAACACTACATTGCTTTGCGTCAATTGCAGGCTGAACTAAATGACAAGTATCAAGCTGAACACAACAAGCTCTTCTTCTTGTCTATGGCGCCTCAATTCTTTGGAACTATCGCAAAACACCTCAAGTCTGAAAACATTGTGGATGGTAAAGGTTTTGAGCGCTTAATCGTTGAAAAACCATTTGGTACAGATTACGCAACTGCAAGCAAGTTGAATGACGAACTCCTAGCAACATTTGATGAAGAACAAATTTTCCGTATCGACCATTATCTTGGTAAGGAAATGATCCAAAGTATCTTTGCAGTTCGCTTTGCAAACCTGATTTTTGAAAACGTTTGGAACAAGGACTTTATCGACAATGTTCAAATTACCTTTGCAGAGCGCTTGGGTGTAGAAGAACGTGGTGGCTACTATGACCAATCTGGTGCCCTCCGCGACATGGTACAAAACCATACACTACAACTTCTTTCTCTCCTTGCCATGGACAAGCCAGCAAGCTTCACAAAAGACGAGATTCGTGCCGAAAAGATTAAGGTCTTTAAAAACCTCTATCATCCAACAGATGAAGAGCTTAAAGAACACTTTATCCGTGGTCAATACCGCTCAGGTAAGATTGATGGCATGAAATACATCTCTTATCGTAGCGAGCCAAATGTGAATCCAGAATCTACAACTGAAACCTTTGCATCTGGTGCCTTCTTTGTAGACAGCGATCGATTCCGTGGTGTTCCTTTCTTCTTCCGTACTGGTAAACGTCTGACCGAAAAAGGAACTCATGTCAACATCGTCTTTAAACAAATGGACTCTATCTTTGAAGAACCACTTGCTCCAAATATTTTGACAATCTATATCCAACCAACAGAAGGTTTCTCTCTCAGTCTAAATGGAAAGCAAGTAGGAGAAGAATTCAACTTAGCTCCGAACTCACTTGATTACCGTACAGACGCGACCGCAACTGGTGCTTCTCCAGAACCATACGAGAAATTGATTTATGATGTCCTAAACAACAACTCAACTAACTTTAGCCACTGGGATGAAGTTGGTGCATCATGGAAATTGATTGACCGTATCGAAGAGCTCTGGGCTGAAAATGGTGCCCCACTTCATGACTATAAAGCTGGAAGCATGGGACCTCAAGCTAGCTTTGACTTACTTGAAAAATTCGATGCCAAATGGACTTGGCAACCAGATATCGCCTATCGTCAAGATGGTCGTTTAGAATAAAAAAATTTCCTGCAAGTTTGTACCTTGCAGGATTTTTGCTTCTGATTAGATTAAGCCTTCCAAGAGACCCTTCATAAAGTTTTCTGAGTTAAACTCTCCAATATCATCGATTTTTTCACCAAAACCAATCAATTTTACAGGAATATTGAGTTCTTCACGGATGGCTAGAACAACACCACCTCGAGCAGTTCCATCAATCTTAGTCAAGACAATTCCAGTTAATGGCGTGATTTTTGAAAATTCTTTGGCCTGTACCAGGGCATTTTGACCCGTTGATGCATCAAGAGCCAAGAAGGTTTCATGTGGTGCTTCTGGTACAACACGTTTGATGATACGACCAATCTTTTCCAGCTCAGCCATAAGGTTATCCTTATTTTGCAAACGACCAGCAGTATCAATCATAAGAATATCAATTCCTTCTGCTACAGCTCGTTCCATCCCATCAAAGACAACGCTAGCTGGATCAGCTTTTTCAGGCCCCGTCACAACAGGAACATCAACACGACGGCCCCATTCTGCTAGCTGGGCAACGGCTCCCGCACGGAAGGTATCTGCTGCTACTAGCATGACTTTTTTGCCAGCTTGCTTGTAACGATGAGCTAATTTCCCAATAGAAGTTGTCTTCCCAACACCGTTCACACCGACGAAGAGCATAACTGTCAAACCATCTTGGAAATGGATTTGTTCATCGTAGTTGCCATCCTTTTCGTAGAGTTCAACCAATTTCTCGATAATGACACGGCGAAGTGCATCAGGCTTCTTAGCGTTTTCGAGTTTAGCTTCATAGCGAAGCTCTTCTGTTAGGTTAGAAGCGACCTGCACACCGACGTCACTCATGATGAGCAATTCTTCCAATTCTTCGAAGAAGTCTTCATCGACAGAACGGAAGTTAGCAAAGAAGGCATTCAAGCGTGCTCCGAAGCCTGTACGAGTTTTCTTAAGACTGCGGTCATATTTTTCCTGAACAG
>CAUQXM010000027.1:0-21270 GCA_963522215.1 uncultured Streptococcus sp.
TCGATTGATGTGATTTTGTCCTATATCAAGCATGTTTTTCACCTGCCTATGTCCTTCTTTGCGACACGCAGGACAGGGGAAATCGTGTCTCGTTTTACAGATGCTAACAGTATTATCGATGCGCTGGCTTCGACCATTCTTTCGATTTTCCTAGATGTGTCAACGGTTGTCATTATTTCCCTTGTTTTATTTTCACAAAATACCAATCTCTTTTTCATGACTTTATTGGCACTTCCTATCTATACAGTGATTATCTTTGCCTTTATGAAGCCGTTTGAAAAGATGAATCGGGATACCATGGAAGCTAATGCGGTTCTGTCTTCTTCTATCATTGAGGACATTAATGGTATTGAGACTATCAAGTCTTTGACCAGTGAAAGTTCACGATATCAAAAGATTGACAAGGAATTTGTGGATTATCTGAAAAAATCCTTTACCTATAGTCGGGCAGAAAGTCAGCAAAAGGCTCTGAAAAAAGTTGCCCATCTCTTGCTCAATGTCGGCATTCTCTGGATGGGGGCTGTTCTGGTCATGGATGGCAAGATGAGTTTGGGGCAGTTGATTACCTATAATACCTTGCTGGTTTACTTTACCAATCCTTTGGAAAATATCATCAATCTGCAAACCAAGCTTCAGACAGCGCAGGTTGCCAATAACCGTCTGAATGAGGTTTATTTGGTAGCTTCGGAGTTTGAGGAGAAGAAAACAGTTGAGGATCTGAGCTTGATGAAGGGAGATATGACCTTCAAGCAGGTTTCCTACAAGTATGGCTATGGTCGAGATGTCTTGTCAGATATCAATTTGACTATTCCGCAGGGTTCTAAGGTGGCTTTTGTGGGGATTTCGGGGTCAGGTAAGACGACCTTGGCCAAGATGATGGTTAATTTTTACGACCCAAGTCAGGGAGAGATTAGTCTGGGTGGTGTCAATCTCAATCAGATTGATAAAAAAGCCTTGCGCCAGTATATCAACTATCTGCCTCAACAGCCCTATGTCTTTAACGGAACGATTTTGGAGAATCTTCTTTTGGGAGCCAAGGAGGGGACGACACAGGAAGATATCTTACGGGCGGTCGAATTGGCAGAGATTCGGGAGGACATTGAGCGCATGCCACTGAATTACCAGACAGAATTGACTTCGGATGGGGCAGGGATCTCAGGTGGTCAACGTCAGAGAATTGCTCTGGCACGTGCTCTCTTGACAGATGCGCCGGTCTTGATCTTGGATGAGGCGACCAGCAGTTTGGATATTCTGACAGAGAAGCGAATTGTCGATAATCTTATGGCTTTAGATAAGACCTTGATTTTCATCGCTCACCGCTTGACCATTGCTGAGCGGACAGAGAAGGTTGTTGTCTTGGATCAGGGCAAGATTGTTGAAGAAGGAAAGCATGCTGATTTGCTTGCACAGGGTGGATTTTACGCCCATTTGGTGAATAGCTAGAAAGAGGAGAGGATGAAACCAGAATTTTTAGAAAGTGCGGAGTTTTATAATCGTCGTTACCATAATTTTTCCAGTCGGGTGATTGTCCCCATGTCCCTTCTGCTCGTGTTTTTGCTTGGCTTTGCAACATTTGCAGAGAAGGAGATGAGTTTGTCTACTAGAGCTACTGTTGAGCCTAGTCGTATCCTTGCAAATATCCAGTCAACTAGCAATAATCGCATTCTTGTCAATCATTTGGAAGAAAATAAGTTGGTTAAAAAGGGAGAACTGTTGGTTCAATATCAAGAAGGGGCAGAGGGTGTCCAAGCGGAGGCCTATGCTAGTCAGTTGGACATGCTCAAGGATCAAAAAAAGCAATTGGAGTATTTGCAAAAGAGCCTGCAAGAAGGGGAGAACCACTTTCCAGAGGAGGATAAGTTTGGCTACCAAGCCACCTTTCGCGACTACATCAGTCAAGCAGGCAGTCTTAGGGCTAGTACATCGCAACAAAATGAGACCATCGCATCCCAGAATGCAGCAGCTAGCCAAACCCAAGCCGAAATCGGGAACCTCATCAGCCAAACAGAGGCTAAAATTCGCGATTACCAGACAGCTAAGTCAGCTATGGAAACAGGTGCTTCCTTGGCCAGTCAGAATCTAGCCTACTCTCTCTACCAGTCCTACAAGTCTCAGGGCGAGGAAAATCCGCAAGCTAAATCCCAGGCTGTTGCGCAGGTAGAAGCACAGCTTTCTCAGTTAGAATCTAGTCTTGCTACTTACCGTGTCCAGTATGCAGGTTCAGGTACCCAGCAAGCCTATGCGTCAGGCTTAAGCAGTCAATTGGAGTCTCTCAAATCCCAACACTTGGCAAAGGTTGGTCAGGAATTGACCCTTCTAGACCAGAAAATCTTGGAGGTGGAGTCAGGTAAGAAGGTACAGGGAAATCTTTTAGACAAGGGGAAAATTACGGCGAGTGAGGATGGGGTGCTTCATCTTAATCCTGAGACCAGTGATTCTACCATGGTTGCAGAAGGTGCTCTACTAGCCCAGCTCTATCCGTCCTTGGAAAAAGAAGGGAAAGCCAAACTAACAGCTTATCTTAGTTCAAAGGATGTAGCAAGGATCAAGGTCGGTGATTCTGTTCGCTATACGACGACTCATGATGCCAAGAATCAACTTTTCCTAGATTCTACTATTACAAGTATTGATGTGACAGCTACTAAGACTGAAAAAGGGAATTTCTTTAAAATCGAGGCGGAGACTAATCTAACTTCTGAGCAGGCTGAAAAACTTCGATACGGGGTGGAAGGTCGTCTGCAGATGATTACGGGCAAGAAAAGTTACCTACGTTATTATTTAGATCAATTTTTGAACAAAGAGTAATGTTCGTGTTTTTAGAGTTAAATGATTTTAAAACTGTGAGAAAGATTCTTCTTGCGGTTTTTTCTTTATGATTTTTGAGGTTATTACGTTATTTATTCGGTTAAATTCTTGTAATTTTAGGTTTTTTATGGTAGAATGTGCTCAAGTAATACGAAAGGCGAACTTTAAAATGTCAAAACAATTGATCTATTCGGGAAAAGCTAAAGATATCTATACAACTGAGGATGAAAATCTTATTATTTCAACTTACAAGGACCAGGCGACTGCTTTCAATGGTGTTAAGAAGGAGCAGATTGCGGGTAAAGGAGTGTTGAATAATCAGATTTCATCTTTTATTTTTGAGAAATTAAATGCGGCTGGTGTGGCGACTCACTTTGTGGAGAAGCTTTCAGACACGGAACAACTCAATAAAAAGGTTAAGATTATTCCTTTGGAAGTCGTGCTCCGCAACTATACTGCTGGGTCCTTTTCAAAACGTTTTGGTGTGGATGAGGGAATCGCATTTGAGACTCCGATTGTCGAATTTTACTACAAAAATGATGATTTGGATGATCCATTTATCAATGACGAGCATGTGAAATTCCTAAAGATTGCGGATGACCAGCAAATCGCCTACTTGAAGGAAGAAACTCGTCGAATCAATGAACTTTTGAAAGCCTGGTTTGCTGAGATTGGCCTCAAGTTGATTGACTTTAAGCTAGAGTTCGGTTTTGACAAGGATGGCAAGATTATCTTGGCAGACGAATTTTCACCAGATAACTGCCGTTTGTGGGATGCGGATGGCAACCACATGGATAAGGATGTTTTCCGTAGAGGATTGGGAGAACTAACCGACGTTTACGAGATTGTCTGGGAGAAATTGCAGGGATTGAAATAATCTGTTAGCAACGGAAAACCTTCGTCTCTCAACTAAAAGGACTCAGGCTGAAAAGGTCCCCCAGACCTTTTCACTCCGTAGAGGATTAGGAGAACTAACAGACGTTTACGAAGTTGTCTGGGAAAAGTTGCAAGAATTGAAATAACAACCTCAAGGTCGTTGGAACATTGTAAGAGCTGAAATAAAGGAATAAGAATTGATGGATAAACGTATTTTTGTTGAAAAAAAGGCTGATTTTCAGGTCAAGTCAGAGAGTTTGGTTAGAGAACTCCAGCACAACTTGGGACTTTCAAGCTTGAAAAGTATTCGCATCGTGCAAGTTTATGATGTATTTGACTTGGCAGAGGACCTGTTTGCACCTGCAGAGAAACACATTTTCTCTGAGCAGGTGACAGACCATGTTTTGGACGAAGCGGCTGTGCAGGCGGATCTTGCCAACTATGCTTTCTTTGCGATTGAAAGCCTACCAGGGCAGTTTGACCAGCGTGCAGCATCTTCACAGGAAGCCTTGCTTTTACTAGGAAGTTCGAGTGATGTAACGGTTAATACAGCCCAACTTTACTTGGTGAATAAAGATATTGATGCGACTGAGTTGGAAGCGGTCAAGAACTATCTGCTCAACCCAGTTGATTCTCGTTTCAAGGATATTACGGTGGGGATTGCCAAGCAGGAATTTTCTGAGTCAGACAAAACCATTCCAAAATTGACTTTCTTTGAAAGCTATACAGCAGAAGATTTTGCGCGCTACAAGGCTGAACAAGGGATGGCCATGGAAGTGGATGATTTGCTCTTTATCCAAGACTATTTCAAGTCAATCGGGCGCGTGCCAACTGAGACAGAGCTCAAGGTTTTGGATACTTACTGGTCTGACCACTGCCGTCACACGACTTTTGAGACAGAGTTGAAACACATCGACTTTTCAGCTTCTAAATTCCAAAAACAATTGCAGTCAACCTATGACAAGTATATTGCCATGCGTGAGGAGTTGGGGCGTTCTGAAAAACCGCAAACCTTGATGGATATGGCGACTATTTTCGGTCGTTATGAGCGTGCTAATGGACGTTTGGACGACATGGAAGTATCTGATGAAATAAACGCCTGCTCAGTAGAAATCGAAGTGGACGTTGATGGTATCAAGGAACCTTGGCTCCTCATGTTTAAAAATGAAACTCATAACCACCCAACTGAGATTGAGCCATTTGGTGGGGCGGCTACTTGTATTGGTGGAGCCATTCGTGACCCATTGTCAGGTCGCTCATATGTCTACCAAGCCATGCGAATCTCGGGTGCCGGTGATATTACAGCACCGATTTCGGAAACGCGTGCTGGGAAATTGCCACAACAGGTTATTTCTAAAACAGCTGCTCATGGTTATTCTTCATACGGTAACCAAATTGGGCTTGCCACAACCTACGTTCGTGAATACTTCCACCCAGGTTTCGTTGCTAAGCGTATGGAGCTTGGTGCTGTTGTCGGAGCGGCTCCTAAGGGCAATGTCGTCCGTGAAAAACCGGAAGCGGGAGATGTGATTATTCTCCTTGGAGGTAAGACTGGACGTGATGGTGTCGGTGGTGCGACGGGCTCTTCTAAGGTTCAAACGGTTGAGTCTGTGGAAACTGCTGGTGCTGAGGTTCAAAAAGGGAATGCTATCGAAGAACGCAAGATTCAGCGCCTCTTCCGTAATGGTAATGTCACTCGTCTTATCAAGAAGTCCAATGACTTTGGGGCAGGCGGTGTCTGTGTGGCTATCGGTGAATTGGCAGACGGTCTTGAAATCGACCTCAACAAGGTGCCTCTTAAATACCAAGGCTTGAATGGTACAGAAATTGCCATCTCTGAATCACAAGAACGTATGGCGGTTGTGGTGCGTCCTGAAGACGTAGATGCCTTCGTTGCGGAATGTAACAAAGAAAATATTGACGCTGTTGTCGTGGCGACAGTGACGGAAAAACCAAATCTAGTTATGCACTGGAATGGTGAAACCATTGTAGACTTGGAACGCCGTTTCCTTGATACCAATGGTGTGCGCGTGGTTGTCGATGCTAAAGTTGTGGACAAAGATGTCAAGCTTCCAGAAGAACGTCAAACATCTGCTAACACACTTGAAGTTGATACCCTTGCGGTTCTATCTGATTTGAATCATACGAGTCAAAAAGGATTACAGACTATCTTTGACTGCTCTGTTGGACGCTCAACGGTTAATCACCCACTTGGTGGTCGTTACCAACTCACACCAACTGAGGCATCTGTGCAGAAATTACCAGTTCAACACGGTGTGACTCATACTGCGTCTGTTATGGCTCAAGGATTCAACCCATATGTAGCTGAATGGTCTCCATACCACGGTGCTGCCTATGCAGTTATCGAAGCAACTGCTCGTTTGGTGGCTGCTGGTTCAAACTGGTCTAAGGCTCGTTTCTCTTACCAAGAGTATTTCGAGCGTATGGATAAACAAGCCGAGCGTTTTGGTCAGCCAGTAGCTGCTCTTCTAGGTTCTATTGAAGCACAAATTCAGCTTGGCTTACCATCTATCGGTGGTAAGGACTCCATGTCTGGTACCTTTGAAGAATTGACGGTACCACCAACCTTGGTTGCCTTTGGGGTAACAACAGTAGATAGCCGGAAGGTGCTTTCTCCTGAGTTCAAGGTTGCTGGTGAAAACATCTATTACATCCCAGGTCAAGCCCTCTCTACAGAAATTGATTTTGACTTGATTAAGTCTAACTTTGCTCAGTTTGAAGCTCTTCAAAAGGCTCATAAAGTTACATCTGCATCAGCTGTCAAATACGGTGGTGTTATTGAAAGTTTGGCACTTGCTACTTTTGGAAATCATATCGGTGCAGAGGTGATCTTGCCTGAACTTGAAACAGCTTTGACAGCACAATTGGGTGGATTTGTCTTTACATCTCCTGAAGAAATTGCTGGAGTAGAGAGAATCGGTCAAACGAAAGCAGACTTTACACTCCTTGTCAACGGTGTGAAGCTAGATGGACACAAGCTTGACAGTGCCTTCCAAGGAAAACTGGAAGAAGTTTACCCAACAGAATTTGCTCAAGCCAAAGAACTGGCTGAAGTACCAGCTGTTGCATCAGATGTTGTGATTAAAGCCAAAGAAAAGGTTGAAAAACCGGTGGTTTATATCCCAGTATTTCCGGGAACCAACTCAGAATATGACTCAGCTAAGGCCTTTGAGAAAGAAGGTACAGAGGTCAACTTGGTGCCATTTGTGACCTTGAATGAAGAGGCTATTGTCAAGTCAGTCGAAACTATGGTTGACAACATCGGCAAGGCTAACATTCTCTTCTTTGCCGGTGGATTCTCAGCTGCGGATGAACCAGATGGTTCAGCCAAGTTTATTGTCAATATTCTGCTTAATGAAAAAGTGCGTGCAGCTATTGATAGCTTTATCGCCCGTGGTGGCTTGATTATCGGTATCTGTAATGGATTCCAGGCCCTCGTCAAATCAGGCCTTCTTCCATACGGGAACTTTGAAGATGCCACCAGTACTAGCCCAACTCTCTTCTACAATGATGCCAACCAACACGTGGCCAAGATGGTAGAAACTCGCATTGCCAATACCAACTCACCATGGTTGACTGGTGTGCAAGTGGGTGATATCCACGCCATTCCTGTTTCGCACGGTGAAGGGAAATTTGTCGTGACGGCTGAAGAATTTGCAGAGCTCCGTGACAATGGACAAATTTTCAGCCAATACGTTGACTTTGACGGCAAACCAAGTATGGATTCTAAGTACAATCCAAATGGTTCCGTCCATGCCATTGAAGGAATTACCAGCAAGAACGGTCAAATCATTGGTAAGATGGGGCACTCAGAACGTTATGAGGATGGTCTTTTCCAAAATATCCCAGGAAATAAAGACCAGCACCTGTTTGCATCGGCGGTTAAATACTTTACTGGAAAATAATACTTACAGATTTTCTAATAGATAGTATCAGTAATGTAAAAGTCATGTAGATTTAGCTCTTGGTGCTACACAAATAAAAATTAGGTATATAAAATGACATACGAAGTAAAATCTCTTAATGAAGAATGTGGTGTTTTCGGTATCTGGGGACATCCAGATGCTGCCAAGTTGACCTATTTTGGTCTCCACAGTCTTCAACACCGTGGTCAAGAGGGGGCAGGAATCCTCTCCAATGATCAGGGGAAACTAAAGCGCCATCGTGACATGGGGCTTTTATCAGAAGTCTTCAGAAATCCAGCTAATTTGGATAAATTGACGGGAACTGGTGCGATTGGGCATGTGCGTTATGCGACTGCTGGCGAAGCTTCTGTAGATAATATCCAGCCTTTCCTCTTCCGTTTTCACGATATGCAGTTTGGTTTGGCTCATAATGGAAACTTGACCAATGCAGCCTCTCTCAAGAAAGAACTGGAACAAAGAGGAGCGATTTTCAGCGCGACTTCGGACTCAGAAATCTTGGCTCACCTCATTCGTCGCAGTCACAATCCGAACTTGATGGGCAAAATCAAGGAAGCGCTCAGCCTTGTCAAAGGTGGTTTTGCCTATATCTTGCTGTTTGAGGACAAGTTGATTGCGGCTCTTGACCCCAATGGTTTCCGTCCACTTTCTATCGGGAAAATGGCCAACGGAGCGGTGGTGGTTTCCTCTGAAACCTGTGCTTTTGAGGTTATTGGTGCTGAATGGATTCGTGATTTGAAGCCAGGTGAGATTGTGATCATTGATGACAAGGGAATCCAGTATGATAGCTATACAGATGATACTCAGTTAGCAATCTGTTCTATGGAGTATATCTATTTTGCTCGCCCTGATTCTAATATTCATGGTGTCAATGTCCATACGGCACGTAAACGTATGGGTGCCCAATTGGCGCGTGAATTCAAGCATGAGGCAGATATTGTGGTAGGTGTGCCCAATTCTTCCCTCAGCGCGGCTATGGGATTTGCGGAAGAATCCGGGCTACCAAATGAAATGGGCCTTATCAAGAACCAATACACCCAACGGACCTTTATCCAACCGACTCAAGAATTGCGGGAGCAAGGGGTGCGGATGAAACTATCTGCTGTTTCTGGTGTTGTAAAAGGCAAGCGTGTGGTTATGATTGATGACTCTATTGTACGTGGAACAACCTCTCGTCGTATCGTTCAGCTCTTGAAAGAAGCGGGTGCAACTGAGGTTCACGTGGCTATTGGCAGTCCAGCGCTAGCTTATCCATGTTTCTACGGGATTGATATCCAGACCCGTCAGGAACTGATTGCGGCCAATCATACGGTTGAAGAAACTCGCCAAATCATTGGTGCGGACAGTCTGACCTATCTGTCTGTTGAAGGTTTGATTGAGTCAATTGGTATTGAAACAGATGCGCCAAATGGTGGTCTATGTGTCGCTTACTTTGACGGTGACTACCCAACACCTCTCTATGACTATGAGGAAGACTATCGTCGAAGTTTGGAAGAAAAGACCAGTTTTTACAAATAGACGGATAAAGATTCTCCATTAAAGGAAAGGAAGAGGAGACAAAATGACAAATAAGAATGCTTATGCTCCACGTCTCACTACTGACTAAAAGCTAAAGCATTTGTCAGTAGACGCTTTGCCCTGTGGGGCAAAGCTAGAGCCCTGACTAGTATTTTTATACTCTTCGAAAATCAAATTCAAACCACGTCAGCTTCACCTTGCCGTACTCAAGTACAGCCTGCGGCTAGCTTCCTAGTTTGCTCTTTGATTTTCATTGAGTATTAGATAAAATAATTGTTTATCTAAAAATACGTCGCAATCTTCTCAAAGAAAAGGAAAAATAAAATGACAAATAAAAATGCGTATGCCCAGTCGGGTGTGGATGTTGAAGCGGGTTATGAAGTTGTTGAGCGCATCAAAAAACACGTAGCACGTACAGAGCGTGCGGGTGTTATGGGAGCTCTTGGTGGCTTTGGTGGCATGTTTGACCTCTCAAAGACAGGGGTAAAAGAGCCTGTCTTGATCTCAGGGACTGACGGTGTCGGAACCAAGCTCATGTTGGCTATCAAGTACGACAAGCATGACACGATTGGGCAGGACTGTGTAGCCATGTGTGTCAATGATATCATCGCTGCAGGTGCGGAGCCCCTCTATTTCCTCGACTATGTGGCGACAGGGAAGAATGAACCAGCTAAGCTAGAACAAGTGGTTGCTGGTGTGGCTGAAGGTTGTGTGCAAGCTGGTGCAGCCCTCATCGGTGGTGAAACAGCTGAAATGCCTGGTATGTATGGCGAAAATGACTATGACTTGGCTGGTTTCGCGGTCGGGGTGGCTGAAAAATCTCAAATCATTGACGGTTCAAAGGTGGCAGAAGGAGATGTTCTTCTCGGACTTGCTTCAAGTGGGATTCATTCCAATGGTTACTCTCTCGTCCGTCGTGTCTTTGCGGATTACACAGGTGAGGAAGTCCTGCCAGAATTGGAAGGCAAGCAACTCAAGGAAGTTCTTCTTGAGCCGACTCGTATCTATGTCAAGGCTGTTTTGCCACTCATCAAGGAAGAGTTGGTCAACGGCATTGCCCACATCACTGGTGGTGGCTTTATCGAAAATGTCCCTCGTATGTTTGCAGATGACCTAGCTGCTGAAATTGATGAAAGCAAAGTTCCAGTGCTTCCGATTTTCAAAGCTCTTGAGAAATACGGTCAGATCAAACACGAAGAAATGTTTGAAATCTTCAATATGGGTGTGGGACTTATGCTAGCAGTTAGCCCTGAAAATGTAAGTCGTGTCAAGGAATTGTTGGATGAACCAGTCTATGAAATTGGTCGTATCGTCAAGAAAGAAAACGAAAGTGTCATCATCAAATGAAAAAAATAGCGGTTTTTGCCTCTGGTAATGGCTCAAATTTTCAGGTGATTGCCGAAGAATTTCCAGTGGAGTTTGTCTTTTCAGACCATCGTGACGCCTATGTGCTCGAACGTGCAGACAAGCTCGGCGTTCTGTCCTATGCTTTTGAACTCAAGGAGTTTGAGAGCAAAGCAGACTATGAAGCAGCCATTGTCGAACTCTTGGAAGAGCACCAGATTGACTTGGTTTGTCTAGCAGGCTACATGAAAATTGTTGAGCCAACCTTATTGGCGGCTTATGAAGGTCGGATTATCAACATTCATCCAGCCTACTTGCCAGAATTTCCAGGAGCTCATGGGATTGAGGATGCTTGGAATGCTGGCGTTGCTGAGAGCGGCGTGACCATTCATTGGGTGGATTCAGGTGTGGATACAGGAAAGGTTATCAAACAAGTGCGTGTGCCACGACTAGCTGATGATACGATTGACAGTTTTGAAACTCGCATTCATGAGGCAGAGTACAAGTTGTATCCGGAGGTGCTGGATAGTTTGGGAGTGGAGAGGAAGAAATGAATATTGACCACTACTATATGGAGTTAAAGAATAAGTTATCTAACAGACCAACCCTACTGGATAATACTAATGATTTTCTTTTTGTTTTAGTAAATACAGTGAAAGCTATGATAGAAAATACTGATAAAAGTCAGCTTTCAGAGTTAGATAAAATTTTAGATGGTGTCACAAGTCAAGAATTAAAACTTGCCTATGATTTCTGTCAAGGGAGATTCGGTCAAGCGGGTTTTTCTTATCGTAGGCACCCGAATTATTTTTATTTGTCCAGTTTAATTGCGACTTTTCCAGAATTTGAGTTGTCTAAAGCAGACCGAGATTATCTCAAAGGAATCATAAATTTTGATAACTACCTTTTATATGAGTTGGATTAGTCTTTAATCAACTCAAAACCCTATTTATTCAAAAGGAGAAAAAATGATTGAGCTGAAATTAGTAGATGAGAGCAGTTTTCAGGCAGTGCTGGATTTGAAAATATCTGAAGCTGATGAACGAGCACGTTTCGTGGCTCCAAATGTACGCTCTTTAGCTGATGCATGGCTCTACCGGAAAAACGAAGATGTGTTTCCGAGGGCAATCTATTGGGATAAGCAAGTGGTTGGCTTTCTCCTGCTAGAAATAGACAAGGATGAAGCAGAATACTTTATCTGGCGGATAATGATTGGTCAGCAGTACCAAGGAAGAGGTTATGGTCGAAAAGCCTTGGAAGTTCTAATCAAAGAGGCTCAGATGGATAGCACTTGCAATCATATTATCGCAGATTATGTGGTTGGAAATGAAAAAATGAAGCACCTGTTGACTAGTTTGGGTTTTCAGGAAACAGGATTTATAGAAGAAAATAACGAAGTCGCTATGCGCTTGGACCTAAAGAAAGAGGAATAGAATGACGAAAAAAGCTTTAATCAGCGTCTCAGACAAAGCGGGCATTGTTGAATTTGCCCAAGAACTTAAAAAACTTGGTTGGGAGATTATCTCGACAGGTGGGACCAAGGTTGCCCTTGATAATGCTGGGGTGGAGACCATTGCGATCGATGATGTGACGGGCTTCCCAGAGATGATGGATGGTCGTGTTAAGACCCTTCATCCAAATATCCACGGTGGGCTCCTCGCTCGTCGTGATTTAGATAGCCACTTGGAAGCAGCCAAGGAGAACCAAATTGAGCTTATCGACCTTGTAGTGGTCAATCTTTATCCTTTCAAGGAAACGATCCTCAAACCAGACGTGACTTACGCTGATGCAGTTGAAAACATTGATATCGGTGGGCCATCTATGCTTCGCTCGGCAGCGAAGAATCATGCCAGCGTAACAGTTGTTGTAGACCCAGAGGATTATGCTGTGATTTTTGACGAGTTGTCAGCCAATGGTGAAACGACTTACGAAACGCGTCAACGTTTGGCAGCCAAGGTTTTCCGTCACACAGCGGCTTATGATGCTTTGATTGCAGAATACTTCACAGCTCAAGTGGGTGAAAGTAAACCTGAAAAGTTAACCTTGACCTATGATCTCAAACAAGCCATGCGTTACGGTGAGAACCCTCAACAAGACGCGGACTTCTACCAAAAAGCCTTGCCGACTGACTACTCGATTGCTTCAGCGAAACAGCTCAACGGGAAAGAATTGTCATTCAATAATATCCGTGACGCTGATGCGGCCATTCGTATCATCCGTGATTTTAAAGACCGTCCAACCGTTGTGGCTCTCAAACACATGAACCCATGTGGAATCGGTCAGGCTGATGACATCGAGACTGCTTGGGACTACGCTTATGAGTCTGACCCAGTGTCTATCTTTGGTGGTATCGTTGTTCTTAACCGTGAGGTGGATGCTGCGACAGCTGAGAAGATGCACGGCGTTTTCCTTGAAATCATCATCGCACCAAGCTATACGGATGAAGCGCTAGCCATTTTGACCAACAAAAAGAAAAACTTGCGTATCCTTGCCTTGCCATTTGATGCTCAAGAGGCTAGCGAAGTGGAAGCAGAATACACAGGTGTAGTTGGTGGACTTCTGGTGCAAAACCAAGATGTGGTCAAGGAAAGCCCAGCCGATTGGCAAGTGGTGACCAAACGCCAACCAACTGAGACAGAAGCGACAGCTCTTGAGTTTGCTTGGAAGGCTATTAAATACGTCAAATCAAACGGAATCATTGTAACCAACGACCACATGACACTGGGTGTTGGTCCAGGTCAGACTAACCGTGTGGCTTCTGTTCGCATCGCTATTGACCAAGCTAAAGACCGTCTGGACGGCGCTGTGCTTGCTTCGGATGCCTTTTTCCCATTTGCGGATAATGTGGAAGAAATCGCCAAAGCAGGTATTAAGGCTATCATCCAACCAGGTGGATCGGTCCGTGATCAGGAATCCATCGAAGCGGCGGATAAATATGGCTTGACCATGGTCTTCACAGGCGTGCGACATTTTAGACATTAAGAACGTAAAGGAAAGAAAACAGTTTCTTTCCTTTTTTTGCGTAAAAACGCGGAGTGAAACAAGATTAAAACGAACGTTTATGTTATAATATTAGTAAATAATTCGCAAAAGAGGTTGTAAGATGAAGCTGTTAGTTGTCGGTTCGGGTGGTCGTGAACATGCGATTGCTAAGAAGTTGCTTGAGTCAAAAGACGTTGAAAAAGTATTTGTAGCTCCTGGGAATGATGGGATGACTTTGGATGACTTGGAATTGGTAAATATCTCTATTTCCGAACATTCTAAATTGATTGAGTTTGCAAAAACCAACGATATTGCTTGGACCTTTATCGGTCCAGATGACGCCCTTGCGGCTGGTATCGTGGATGATTTCCATGCAGCTGGTCTCAAAGCCTTTGGTCCGACAAGATTGGCAGCTGAGCTGGAGTGGTCCAAGGATTTTGCCAAGGAAATCATGGTCAAATACGGCGTTCCGACAGCAGCCTATGGCACATTCTCAGATTTCGAGGAAGCTAAGGCCTATATCGAAAAGCAGGGTGCGCCTATCGTAGTCAAGGCGGATGGCTTGGCGCTTGGGAAGGGTGTCGTCGTTGCTGAGACAGTCGAGCAAGCGGTCGAAGCCGCTCATGAGATGCTTTTGGACAATAAATTTGGTGACTCAGGTGCGCGTGTAGTTATTGAGGAATTCCTTGATGGGGAGGAGTTCTCCCTCTTTGCCTTTGTCAATGGGGACAAGTTCTACATTATGCCAACAGCTCAGGACCACAAACGTGCCTACGATGGCGACAAAGGGCCTAACACGGGTGGTATGGGTGCCTATGCGCCAGTTCCACACTTACCACAGAGTGTGGTTGAAACAGCGGTTGACACGATTGTCAAGCCAGTCCTAGAGGGGATGATTAAGGAAGGTCGTCCTTATCTGGGTGTTCTTTATGCGGGGCTTATCTTGACAGCGGATGGACCTAAGGTCATCGAGTTTAATGCTCGCTTCGGAGATCCAGAAACTCAGATTATCTTGCCTCGTCTGACCTCTGATTTTGCACAAAATATTACTGATATTTTGGAAGGTAAAGAACCAGCCATCACTTGGACGGACAAGGGTGTGACTTTGGGTGTGGTTGTCGCATCCAACGGTTACCCGCTAGAATATGAAAAGGGTGTTGAATTGCCAACCAAGACAGAAGGCGACATCATCACCTACTATGCAGGTGCTAAGTTTGCGGAAAATAGCAGAACACTGCTCTCAAACGGTGGACGTGTCTATATGCTCGTCACCACAGCAGACACCGTCAAAGAAGCTCAAGACACCATCTACCAAGAACTCGCCCAACAAAAAACAGAAGGGCTTTTCTACCGAACAGATATCGGAAGCAAGGCGATAAAATAAACCAGAAAAGAGATTTTTCATGAATTTTTCGACAGAAAATATAGCAATTATCACTAGTTTTTTAACTGCTCTAATTGCTATTTGTCAAGCAATGTTTTCAATGAAATCATTCTACAAAGATAGGTCAGATAAAATTATAATATTTAGGTATGAGAAACTTTATGATTTTTATCAATCCTATCTTGAAGAATTTTCTAAATTAGACATAAATAATCCACCCGAAACTGTTATGTATTCAAGAAAGCAATATGATACTATAAAATTTTTACTTGATGAAGAATTTAGAATAGATGAACCATATAACGAGTTAACTGAATTTATAATTGAGTATATTAAAAATAGAGACTCTATAATTGAAGATCCTGTTGAGTACGAAGAGTTCAGACAAGTATTCAATGAAAAGAGTATCAAATTTGATGTTTTGTTTAAAGAAAGTTTACAAAAACAACTTTCGAAATTATATAACACATTGAATTAGTTGGAGGAAGAATCATGACTAAACCAGTAATTTCCATCATCATGGGCTCAAAATCCGACTGGGCAACCATGCAAAAAACAGCAGAAGTCCTAGACCGCTTCGGTGTAGCTTACGAAAAGAAAGTTGTCTCTGCCCACCGCACACCAGACCTTATGTTCAAGCATGCCGAAGAGGCTCGTAGCCGTGGTATCAAGGTCATCATTGCAGGTGCTGGAGGCGCAGCCCACTTGCCAGGAATGGTAGCTGCCAAAACAACCCTTCCAGTCATCGGCGTGCCAGTCAAATCTCGTGCCCTTAGTGGCGTGGATTCACTCTATTCCATCGTTCAGATGCCAGGTGGAGTACCAGTCGCAACTATGGCTATTGGTGAAGCAGGTGCGACAAATGCGGCTCTCTTTGCCCTCCGTCTCCTCTCTGTAGAAGATAAGTCCATTGCGGATGCACTTGCCAACTTTGCTGAAGAACAAGGAAAAATCGCAGAGGAGTCTACAAATGAGCTCATCTAAAACAATCGGAATTATCGGTGGTGGCCAGCTGGGTCAAATGATGGCTATTTCTGCTATCTACATGGGCCACAAGGTTATCGCGCTCGATCCTGCGGCGGATTGCCCGGCCTCTCGTGTGGCGGAAATCATTGTGGCCCCTTACGACGACGTAGACGCCCTTCGTCAGTTGGCGGAACTTTGCGATATTCTGACTTATGAGTTTGAAAATGTCGATGCTGACGGTTTGGATGCTGTCATCAAGGAGGGACAACTTCCTCAAGGGACGGACCTACTCCGCATTTCCCAAAATCGTATTTTTGAAAAGGACTTTTTGTCAAACAAGGCTCAAGTAACTGTTGCTCCTTACAAAGTCGTAAATTCTAGCAATGACTTGGCTAATATCGACCTGTCTAAAAACTATGTCCTCAAGACGGCAACTGGTGGCTACGATGGGCATGGACAAAAGGTTATTCGTTCAGAAGAAGATTTAGAAGAAGCTTATACACTAGCTGATTCAGCTGACTGTGTCTTGGAAGAATTTGTCAATTTTGACCTTGAAATTTCTATCATCGTATCAGGAAATGGCAAGGACGTGACGGTTTTCCCAGTTCAGGAAAATATCCACCGCAACAACATCTTGTCTAAGACTATCGTGCCTGCTCGCATTTCAGCAAGTTTAGCTGACAAGGCTAAAGCAATGGCAGTGCGAATCGCAGAACAGCTCAAGTTGTCTGGAACCCTCTGTGTGGAAATGTTTGCGACGGCTGATGACATCATTGTCAATGAGATTGCCCCGCGTCCACACAATTCAGGACACTACTCAATCGAAGCCTGTGACTTCTCTCAGTTTAATGCCCATATTCTAGGTGTTCTCGGAGCACCATTGCCAGCCATCAAACTACATGCCCCAGCCGTCATGCTCAATGTTCTCGGCCAGCATGTCGAGGCTGCTGAGCAATATGTGACAGAAAATCCAAGCGCCCACCTCCACATGTATGGTAAAATAGAAGCGAAGCACAACCGCAAGATGGGACATGTGACTTTGTTTAGTGATGTGCCAGATGAGGTTGAGGAGTTAGGGAAAGGGATTGATTGGTAGATAATCTCATTCTTGAATACTGATAATACAAGGTACAAAATTATATGTTGAAAAATAATAAACGGTACTTTTTACTTTTCATAGTTTTAATTTCAATCCCCATAGTTTTTGATTTATCTAATCAGAACTTAGGTTTAACTAGAGACTATGATTGGTTATCTTTTTATGGTAGTTTAGTTGGTAGTTTTGTTACCATTATAGGGATTAAGTTGACTTTAGATTTTGAATCGGAAAAATCTCGAAGGGATAATAAAATAAGTTACAGGCCTATATTAAGATTTTCAAGTAAAAATCTAGAAAATAAAGGTGATTTTTCTAAAAATCAAATTATACTTAGAGATGAGACGAATTTTAAAAGATTTCAAGAAAATAATATTTCATTATTTGAGAAATTTAAAGACTACAATGATGGTAGCCCAAAAGTGGGAATAGATAAATTGTCTAATGAGCTAGACAATTTATCTACACAGACTTCAAAATATGTTTATTTACAATCTAGATTTTTACTCTGTATTTCAAATGTTAGTTCTAATAATGCAATACTAAGTAATATTAAAGTTGGCAATCTCTTTACGGAGGGTATTTTAAATGCTGAACAATTCTATAAAGCCTGTCTTGTGCAAAAAGAAAGTTGTTTGGAATTGGATATATTACTAGATTTTGTATTGAGTAAAGAGGAGGTGGATTATGTAAATAAAGGCATACCAAAGTTAGTAACGATAAGTATTGAATTCTTTGATTTGCTGAAAAATAAATACTTTTATACTTTTAGTTTACAAATTGAGAAGGTATACCAAGAAGATGTTTTTCACCATTACGCTAATATAAAGATTGATGAAAACTCGGTTCCTGTAGAACCTTTTGAATTATAGTTAGGAGAAACAACATGATCAACCGTTACTCTCGCCCTGAGATGGCGAATATTTGGAGTGAAGAAAATAAATACCGTGCTTGGCTTGAGGTGGAAATCTTGGCTGACGAGGCATGGGCTGAGTTGGGAGAAATCCCTAAGGAAGATGTGGCTTTGATTCGCGAAAAAGCAGACTTTGACATCGACCGTATTCTGGAGATTGAGCAGGAGACTCGTCACGATGTGGTAGCCTTCACACGTGCGGTTTCTGAGACTCTTGGTGAAGAGCGCAAGTGGGTTCACTATGGTTTGACTTCTACCGACGTGGTGGATACGGCCTACGGTTACCTTTATAAGCAGGCCAACGACATTATCCGTCGTGACCTTGAAAATTTCACCAACATCATCGCTGATAAGGCTAAGGAGCACAAGTTCACCATCATGATGGGTCGTACCCACGGGGTACACGCTGAGCCGACAACTTTTGGTCTTAAATTGGCAACTTGGTACAGCGAAATGAAGCGCAACATCGAGCGTTTCGAGCATGCGGCTGCCGGAGTGGAAGCTGGCAAGATTTCTGGTGCGGTTGGTAACTTTGCCAACATCCCACCATTCGTAGAGCAATATGTCTGCGACAAATTGGGTATTCGTGCTCAAGAAATCTCTACACAGGTGCTTCCTCGTGACCTTCACGCTGAGTACTTTGCGGTTCTTGCCAGCATCGCGACTTCTATCGAGCGTATGGCAACGGAGATCCGTGGTCTTCAAAAGTCTGAGCAACGTGAAGTGGAAGAGTTCTTTGCTAAAGGGCAAAAAGGGTCTTCAGCAATGCCTCACAAACGCAACCCTATCGGTTCTGAGAACATGACGGGTCTTGCGCGTGTTATTCGTGGTCACATGATTACGGCCTATGAGAATGTTGCTCTCTGGCACGAACGTGATATCTCTCACTCATCAGCTGAGCGCATCATCACACCAGATACGACCATTTTGATTGACTACATGCTCAACCGTTTTGGAAATATCGTCAAAAACTTGACAGTCTTCCCAGAAAACATGATCCGCAACATGAACTCGACATTTGGTTTGATTTTCAGCCAACGCGCTATGTTGACCTTGATTGAAAAAGGCATGACCCGTGAGCAAGCCTATGACTTGGTGCAACCAAAAACAGCTTACTCTTGGGACAATCAAGTGGACTTCAAACCACTTCTTGAAGCAGATTCAGAAGTAACATCACGCCTCACACAAGAAGAAATCGACGAAATTTTCAACCCTCTTTATTACACTAAACGAGTGGATGATATCTTTGAACGTCTTGGTTTAGGATAATTAGAATAAAAATCGAATTTCTATTACTCTATTTATAGGAGTAGAAGAACTTCGATTTTTATTTTGTCTTCAAGTACTTTTGATAAAAATTACCTATATTTTAGTAAAATTTAAACAAATTTAGTCTATCTTAATTGACATATAGAAAATACATTTTTAATGTCATATAATAAGCATAGAAAAAGCCCAAGCGATTAGGCTTAGACTTTCTTCTTAGTGATCACGGTCACATGAAATGAATTTGATTTTGTAGTAATCTGCTCGTTTATATGTTTCGCTGTATGCGAGAACTTGACCAGTAGACTCTAGTTTAGTAGTCTTGGTTTGTAAAACGGTTGGGAATTGTTCATCGACTCCGAGGACCGAAGCCACATGTTCTGGAGTTGGAAATGCTATTTCATTGATTTCTTCAAAATGTTCATCATTCATGTGAATGTGGTAATCCAATTTGAAACGGTTATAGATAGAGCTATAATATTCAAGATTTGGATAATTTGCGTTGATGTATTGTTCTGGAATATAAGATGTGTGGTAGATGTATACGACACCATTTGTTTCGCGTACGCGTTCAATCTTGTAGTAGAATTGGTTTCCGCGTAGTCCAAGTTTTTCTAAGTAGCTTAGTTTGTTTCCACGCTCAATAGAAAGGACGGTAACTTTATCATCTTTAGTTTCAAAAACTTCTACATCTGAAAACTCTACGAGTTTGTGTTTGCGTGCGCGTGAAACGAATGTACCCTTTCCTTGTTGGCGGACAATATAGCCATCTTTGGCAAGGTCGTTTAAAGCGCGGACAACTGTGATAGAACTCACATCATACATTGCAATCAATTCAGCTTCAGTGTAGAATTTATCTCCACTGGCAAATTGACCAGAAATGATTTTGTTCTTTAACTCATCTTTAATATATTGATACTTTGGAATTGCCATATTTTCACCTCGATTTTCCTTCTCCGTTAAAGATTTTACCATAAAACTGGAAAGAATAGTAGCCTTTTGAATAAAAAAATTAGAATAATAGGCTATAAGGTTAATTTACATAGAAATTAATAGAATTTCTTACATCTTTATACATGTCAATTAAGAGAATATTGTTTCTTGAGATAGTAAGGTTTTATAAGTTTTTTTGTAAAAATTAGTAAAAAATGAAAAAAATCGTGAAAACCTATTGACAAATGTAAGATATTGAGTTATATTTACTATATCAACAAATGAAAGCGTAAACTTTAGTTGTCAGAAGGTAAGAATATGACACGATTTGAGATACGGGATGATTTTTATCTCGATGGAAAATCATTTAAGATTTTATCTGGCGCCATTCATTATTTTAGGGTTCCTCCAGAAGATTGGTATCATTCGCTCTATAACTTGAAGGCTCTTGGTTTTAATACAGTAGAGACTTATGTGGCCTGGAATTTACACGAGCCTCGTGAGGGTGAGTTTCACTTTGAAGGAGCTCTGGATTTGGAGCGATTTCTTCAGACAGCACAAGATTTGGATCTCTACGCTATCGTTCGTCCCTCTCCCTTCATCTGTGCGGAGTGGGAATTCGGTGGCTTACCGGCTTGGCTTTTAACCAAAGACATGAGGCTTCGTTCCTCAGACTCAGCCTATATTGAAGCTGTCGGTCGCTACTATGACCAGCTCTTGTCACGATTGGTTCCACATTTGTTGGACAATGGTGGCAATATCCTCATGATGCAGGTTGAAAATGAGTATGGTTCTTATGGAGAAGATAAGGCTTATCTGAGAGCCATTCGACAGTTGATGGAAGAGCGTGGCGTAACCTGTCCTCTCTTTACATCAGATGGTCCATGGAGAGCTACTCTGAAAGCTGGAACCTTAATCGAAGATGACCTCTTTGTAACAGGAAACTTTGGTTCTAAGGCACCGTACAACTTTTCACAGATGCAGGAATTCTTTGATGAGCATGGTAAGAAATGGCCACTCATGTGTATGGAGTTCTGGGACGGCTGGTTCAATCGTTGGAAAGAACCGATTATCACACGGGATCCAAAAGAGTTGGCAGATGCAGTTCGAGAGGTTTTGGAACAAGGCTCTATCAATCTTTACATGTTCCACGGTGGTACAAACTTTGGTTTCATGAATGGTTGCTCAGCTCGAGGGACTTTGGACCTGCCACAAGTTACATCTTATGATTACGATGCCCTTC
>CAUQXM010000028.1:0-21269 GCA_963522215.1 uncultured Streptococcus sp.
AGACACTCACCGTATGGCTGAAGCTAACCGTGCATTCGCACACTTCCGTTGGTAAAATCATGATGCTAGGAACGGTAAGGATGCAAGGTGAAAATAGGAAACTGACGCAGTATTCGACGAATACAAGGAAGTTTATCTTTTTCACACAGCATCCCGTTCCGGCTCAAATCGGCTAATTAACTTTAGCCCGAGTTCAATTGAGCTCGATCAGCTCTTAGCTACAACTCAACTTACCAGCTCGTAAGTTGAAACCAACAATAGCATGAAAACATTGAGAACGGGTAGGTCCTGCCTATCCGTTTTTATTAAAATCGTGTTATAATAGAATAGAAATCAAAAATAAATAGGAGAAACAAACCTCATGGCACGCGAATTTTCACTTGAAAAAACTCGTAATATCGGTATCATGGCTCACGTCGATGCTGGTAAAACAACAACTACTGAGCGTATTCTTTACTACACTGGTAAAATCCACAAAATCGGTGAAACTCACGAAGGTGCGTCACAAATGGACTGGATGGAGCAAGAGCAAGAGCGTGGTATCACTATCACATCTGCTGCGACAACAGCTCAATGGAACAACCACCGCGTAAACATCATCGACACACCAGGACACGTGGACTTCACAATCGAAGTACAACGTTCTCTTCGTGTATTGGATGGTGCGGTTACTGTTCTTGACTCACAATCAGGTGTTGAGCCTCAAACTGAAACAGTTTGGCGTCAAGCAACTGAGTATGGAGTTCCACGTATCGTATTTGCCAACAAAATGGACAAAATCGGTGCTGACTTCCTTTACTCTGTAAGCACACTTCACGATCGTCTTCAAGCAAATGCACACCCAATCCAATTGCCAATCGGTTCTGAAGATGACTTCCGTGGTATCATCGACTTGATCAAGATGAAAGCTGAAATCTATACTAACGACCTTGGTACAGATATCCTTGAAGAAGACATCCCAGCTGAATACCTTGACCAAGCTCAAGAATACCGTGAAAAATTGATCGAAGCAGTTGCTGAAACTGACGAAGAATTGATGATGAAATACCTCGAAGGTGAAGAAATCACTAACGAAGAATTGAAAGCTGGTATCCGTAAAGCGACTATCAACGTTGAATTCTTCCCAGTATTGTGTGGTTCTGCCTTCAAGAACAAAGGTGTTCAATTGATGCTTGATGCGGTTATTGACTACCTTCCAAGCCCACTTGACATCCCAGCGATCAAAGGTGTTAACCCAGATACAGACGAAGAAGAAACTCGTCCAGCGTCTGACGAAGAGCCATTTGCAGCTCTTGCCTTCAAGATCATGACTGACCCATTCGTAGGTCGTTTGACATTCTTCCGTGTTTACTCAGGTGTTCTTCAATCAGGTTCTTACGTATTGAACACTTCTAAAGGTAAACGTGAACGTATCGGACGTATCCTTCAAATGCACGCTAACAGCCGTCAAGAAATCGACACTGTTTACTCAGGTGATATCGCTGCTGCCGTTGGTTTGAAAGATACTACAACTGGTGACTCATTGACAGATGAAAAAGCTAAAATCATCCTTGAGTCAATCAACGTTCCAGAACCAGTTATCCAATTGATGGTTGAGCCAAAATCTAAAGCTGACCAAGACAAGATGGGTATCGCCCTTCAAAAATTGGCTGAAGAAGATCCAACATTCCGCGTTGAAACAAACGTTGAAACTGGTGAAACAGTTATCTCTGGTATGGGTGAGCTTCACCTTGACGTCCTTGTTGACCGTATGCGTCGTGAGTTCAAAGTTGAAGCGAACGTAGGTGCTCCTCAAGTATCTTACCGTGAAACATTCCGCGCTTCTACTCAAGCACGTGGATTCTTCAAACGTCAGTCTGGTGGTAAAGGTCAATTCGGTGATGTATGGATTGAATTTACTCCAAACGAAGAAGGTAAAGGATTCGAATTCGAAAACGCAATCGTCGGTGGTGTGGTTCCTCGTGAATTTATCCCAGCGGTTGAAAAAGGTTTGGTAGAATCTATGGCTAACGGTGTTCTTGCAGGTTACCCAATGGTTGACGTTAAAGCTAAGCTTTACGATGGTTCATACCACGATGTCGACTCATCTGAAACTGCCTTCAAGATTGCGGCTTCACTTGCCCTTAAAGAAGCTGCTAAATCAGCACAACCAGCTATCCTTGAGCCAATGATGCTTGTAACAATCACTGTTCCAGAAGAAAACCTTGGTGATGTTATGGGGCACGTAACTGCTCGTCGTGGACGTGTAGATGGTATGGAAGCACATGGTAACAGCCAAATCGTTCGTGCTTACGTTCCACTTGCTGAAATGTTCGGTTACGCAACAGTTCTTCGTTCTGCATCTCAAGGACGTGGTACATTCATGATGGTATTTGACCACTACGAAGATGTACCTAAGTCAGTACAAGAAGAAATCATTAAGAAAAACAAAGGTGAAGACTAATCAGTCCTCACTCTAGAAGGAAGTCACTTAGTGGCTTCCTTTTGTCTTTAGAAAACACCTCTAAGTATGGTAAAATAGTAGAAGAATAATGTGAGGAAAATGAATGTCAAATAGTTTTGAAATTTTGATGAATCAACTGGGGATGCCTGCTGAAATGAGACAGGCTCCTGTTTTAGCACAGGCTGATATTGAGCGAGTTGTGGTTCATAAAATTAGTAAGGTATGGGAGTTTCATTTCGTATTTTCTAATATTTTACCGATTGAAATCTTTTTAGAATTAAAGAAAGGTTTGAGGGAAGAATTTTCTAAGACAGGCAATAAAGCTATTTTCGAAATCAAGGCTCTGTCTCAAGAATTTTCAAATCAACTCTTGCAGTCCTACTATAGAGAGGCTTTCTCTGAGGGGCCATGTGCTAGTCAAGGTTTTAAGTCCCTTTATCAGAATTTGCGAGTTCGTGCTGAGGGCAATCAGCTATTTATTGAAGGATCTGAGGCGATTGATAAGGAGCATTTTAAGAAAAATCACCTTCCTAATTTAGCGAAACAACTTGAAAAGTTTGGTTTTCCAGCTTTTACTTGTCAAGTAGAGAAAAATGATGTGCTGACTCAAGAGCAAGAAGAGGCCTTTCATGCTGAAAATGAGCAGATTGTTCAAGCGGCCAATGAGGAAGCGCTCCGTGCTATGGAACAACTAGAACAGATGGCACCTCCTCCAGCGGAAGAGAAACCATCCTTTGATTTTCAAGCGAAAAAAGCTGCAGCTAAACCCAAGCTAGATAAGGCAGAGATTACTCCTATGATCGAAGTGACGACGGAGGAAAATCGTCTAGTCTTTGAAGGGGTTGTTTTTGATGTGGAGCAAAAAGTGACCAGAACAGGGCGTGTTTTGATCAACTTTAAAATGACAGACTACACTTCAAGTTTTTCGATGCAAAAGTGGGTTAAGAATGAGGAAGAGGCTCAGAAATTTGACCTCATCAAGAAAAATTCTTGGCTCCGAGTGCGTGGGAATGTGGAGATGAATAACTTCACACGCGATTTGACTATGAACGTGCAGGATGTGCAGGAAGTTGTTCACTATGAGCGGAAGGATTTAATGCCAGAAGGAGAACGGCGGGTTGAGTTTCATGCTCATACTAATATGTCGACCATGGATGCACTACCAGAGGTAGAAGAGATCGTTGCTACAGCTGCTAAGTGGGGACACAAGGCGGTTGCCATCACGGATCATGGAAATGTCCAGTCCTTCCCACATGGCTATAAGGCGGCTAAGAAAGCGGGAATCCAGCTGATCTATGGTATGGAAGCCAATATCGTGGAGGACCGTGTCCCTATCGTCTATAACGAAGTGGAGATGGACTTGTCCGAAGCAACCTATGTGGTCTTTGACGTGGAAACGACGGGGCTATCAGCCATCTATAATGACTTGATTCAGGTTGCGGCCTCTAAGATGTACAAGGGGAATGTCATTGCTGAATTTGATGAATTTATTAATCCTGGACATCCCTTGTCAGCTTTTACTACTGAGTTGACCGGAATTACAGATGATCATGTCAAAAATGCTAAACCATTGGAACAAGTTTTGCAAGAATTCCAAGAATTCTGCAAGGATACAGTCTTAGTTGCCCATAATGCTACCTTTGACGTTGGCTTTATGAATGCCAATTATGATCGTCATGGTCTGCCAAAGATTAGTCAGCCAGTTATTGATACGCTGGAGTTTGCTAGAAACCTTTATCCTGAGTATAAACGTCATGGTTTGGGGCCTTTGACCAAGCGTTTTGGTGTGGCTTTGGAACATCACCACATGGCCAATTACGATGCGGAAGCTACTGGTCGTCTGCTCTTTATTTTTATCAAAGAAGTAGCAGAAAAACATGGTGTGACCGATCTAGCTAGACTCAACATTGATTTGATTAGCCCAGATTCTTATAAAAAAGCTCGGATCAAGCATGCGACCATCTATGTCAAGAATCAAGTTGGACTAAAAAATATCTTTAAGCTGGTTTCATTGTCTAATACCAAGTACTTTGAAGGGGTGCCACGGATTCCGAGAACGGTTCTAGATGCCCATCGAGAGGGTTTGATTTTAGGATCAGCCTGTGCAGAAGGCGAAGTTTTTGATGCAGTCGTTTCCCAAGGTGTGGATGCAGCAGTTGAGGTGGCCAAGTATTATGACTTTATCGAGGTTATGCCACCTGCTATTTATGCTCCCTTGATTGCCAAGGAGCAGGTCAAGGATATGGAAGAACTCCAAACCATTATCAAAAGTTTGATAGAGGTGGGAGACCGCCTTGGCAAGCCTGTTCTGGCTACGGGGAATGTCCACTATATCGAACCAGAAGAAGAGATTTACCGTGAAATTATTGTCCGTAGTTTGGGACAGGGGGCGATGATTAACCGAACCATCGGTCATGGGGAACATGCCCAACCAGCACCACTTCCAAAGGCTCATTTTAGAACGACTAATGAAATGTTGGATGAATTTGCCTTCTTGGGAGAGGAACTGGCTCGCAAATTGGTTATTGAAAACACCAATGCCTTGGCAGAAAATTTTGAACCCGTTGAGGTTGTTAAGGGTGACTTGTACACGCCTTTCATCGACAAGGCTGAAGAGACGGTTGCCGAATTAACCTATAAGAAAGCTTTTGAGATTTATGGAAATCCGTTGCCAGATATTGTTGATTTGCGGATTGAAAAAGAATTAACTTCCATTCTGGGGAATGGATTTGCTGTGATTTATCTGGCATCGCAGATGCTGGTACAACGTTCTAATGAACGGGGCTACTTGGTTGGTTCTCGTGGGTCTGTCGGATCTAGTTTTGTTGCGACTATGATTGGGATTACGGAGGTCAATCCTCTCTCTCCTCACTATGTCTGTGGTCAGTGTCAGTACAGTGAGTTTATCACCGATGGTTCTTATGGTTCAGGATTTGATATGCCTAATAAGGACTGTCCAAAATGTGGTCATAAACTCAGCAAAAACGGACAGGATATTCCGTTTGAGACCTTCCTTGGTTTTGATGGGGATAAGGTTCCTGATATTGACTTGAACTTCTCGGGAGAGGATCAGCCTAGCGCTCACTTGGATGTGCGTGATATCTTTGGTGAGGAATATGCCTTCCGTGCGGGAACGGTTGGTACGGTGGCTGCCAAGACCGCTTATGGATTTGTCAAGGGCTATGAGAGAGATTATGGAAAGTTTTATCGTGATGCAGAGGTGGAACGTCTTGCCCAAGGTGCTGCTGGTGTCAAGCGGACAACAGGACAACACCCGGGAGGAATCGTTGTTATTCCTAACTACATGGATGTCTACGACTTTACGCCTGTCCAGTATCCAGCGGATGATGTGACGGCTGAATGGCAGACCACTCACTTTAACTTCCATGATATCGACGAGAACGTCCTCAAACTCGATGTACTAGGACATGATGATCCAACTATGATTCGAAAACTCCAAGACTTGTCTGGGATTGACCCTAATGAAATTCCTATGGATGACGAAGGTGTAATGGCCCTCTTTTCTGGGACTGATGTGCTAGGTGTGACTCCTGAACAGATCGGAACTCCGACAGGCATGCTGGGGATTCCAGAGTTTGGAACAAATTTTGTACGTGGAATGGTAGATGAGACCCATCCGACGACTTTTGCAGAATTGCTTCAGTTGTCAGGGTTGTCCCACGGTACCGACGTTTGGCTGGGCAATGCTCAAGATCTGATTAAGCAAGGAATAGCAGACCTATCAACTGTTATCGGTTGTCGGGACGACATCATGGTTTACCTTATGCATGCGGGTCTGGAACCTAAGATGGCCTTTACCATCATGGAACGCGTACGTAAGGGCTTGTGGTTGAAGATTTCCGAAGAGGAAAGAAATGGCTATATCGAAGCTATGAAGGCTAATAAGGTGCCAGAGTGGTATATCGAGTCCTGCGGGAAAATTAAGTACATGTTCCCTAAAGCCCATGCGGCAGCCTACGTTATGATGGCCTTGCGTGTGGCCTACTTCAAGGTTCACCATCCTATTTATTATTACTGTGCTTACTTCTCAATCCGCGCTAAGGCTTTTGATATCAAGACCATGGGTGCGGGCTTGGATGCTATCAAGCGCAGAATGGAAGAAATCGCTGAAAAACGGAAGAACAATGAGGCCTCTAATGTGGAGATTGACCTCTATACAACTCTTGAGATTGTCAATGAAATGTGGGAACGTGGTTTCAAGTTTGGGAAGTTAGACCTCTACCGTAGTGATGCGACTGAATTCATCATTGACGGAGATACACTGATTCCACCATTTGTCGCTATGGATGGTCTGGGAGAGAACGTTGCTAAGCAGCTGGTACGTGCGCGTGAAGAGGGAGAATTCCTCTCTAAAACAGAACTACGCAAGCGTGGAGGGCTCTCATCAACCTTGGTTGAAAAGATGGATGAAATGGGCATTCTGGGAAATATGCCAGAGGATAACCAACTCAGTTTGTTTGATGAGTTGTTTTAAGGTCTTGGAGGAAAAAAGATGAAACTAAGGATTTTTGCGGAAGATAAACCTGCTGAGAAGGTGTTTGAATATCAATTAGAACTTGCTGATCAGACAATTCTTCTATCGACAGCACTCTTGTCAGGTGCTATTGCTTTGGCAGGATTATTTTCTGCTTTGAAAGAAAAATAGAAAAGGAAGAATAGAATGGTTTTACCAAATTTTAAAAAAAATCTAGAAAAATATGCGAAATTGTTGGTTGCGAATGGGATCAACGTGCAACCTGGTCACACTTTGGCTCTCTCAATTGATGTGGAGCAACGCGAGTTGTCTCATTTAATCGTGAAAGAAGCTTATGCTTTGGGTGCACATGAGGTTATCGTTCAGTGGACAGATGATGTCATTAACCGTGAGAAATTCCTCCATGCGCCGATGGAGCGTCTGGACAATGTGCCAGAATACAAGATTGCTGAGATGAACTATCTCTTGGAGAACAAGGCTAGCCGTCTTGGGGTTCGTTCTTCTGACCCAGGTGCCTTGAACGGTGTGGACGCTGACAAGCTTTCAACTTCTGCTAAAGCTATGGGACTTGCCATGAAGCCAATGCGTATCGCAACGCAATCCAACAAGGTTAGCTGGACGGTAGCAGCTGCAGCAGGGCTTGAGTGGGCTAAGAAGGTCTTTCCAAATGCTGCGAGCGATGAAGAAGCAGTCGACCTCCTTTGGGATCAAATCTTCAAAACTTGCCGTGTCTACGAAGAAGATCCTGTTAAGGCTTGGGAAGAGCATGCAGCTATCCTCAAGAGCAAGGCTGATATGCTTAATAAAGAGCAATTTTCAGCCCTTCACTACACAGCGCCAGGGACCGATTTGACACTTGGTTTGCCAAAGAACCACGTTTGGGAATCAGCTGGTGCTATCAATGCACAGGGCGAAGGATTCTTGCCAAATATGCCGACAGAGGAAGTCTTCACAGCACCTGACTTCCGTCGTGCAGATGGTTATGTCACTTCTACAAAACCACTTAGCTATAACGGAAATATCATCGAAGGAATTAAAGTAACCTTCAAGGATGGACAAATCGTGGATATCACTGCAGAAAAAGGCGATCAAGTCATGAAAGACCTTGTCTTTGAAAATGCGGGTGCGCGTGCCTTGGGTGAATGTGCCTTGGTACCAGATCCAAGCCCAATTTCTCAGTCAGGCATTACCTTCTTTAATACCCTTTTCGATGAAAATGCGTCAAATCACTTGGCTATCGGTGCAGCCTATGCGACTAGCGTAGTTGGTGGAGCGGAGATGAGCGAAGAGGAGCTTGAAGCTGCGGGACTTAACCGTTCAGATGTGCACGTAGACTTTATGATTGGTTCTAACCAAATGGATATCGATGGTATCCGTGAGGATGGGACACGTGTACCACTCTTCCGTAAAGGAGATTGGGCAAATTAAGGAGATAATATGTTAGGAAGTATGTTCGTTGGTCTCCTAGTGGGATTTTTAGCAGGTACTCTGACCAATCGTGGAGAGCGAATGGGATGTTTTGGAAAAATGTTTCTCGGATGGATTGGTGCCTTTATAGGCCATTTGCTTTTTGGGACTTGGGGACCGATAATAGCAGGAACTGCCATTATTCCGGCAGTACTAGGTTCCATGATTGTCTTAGCGATTTTCTGGAGACGAGGAAGTTAATTTCTTAAATCTGATACTCAATGAAAATCAAAGAGCAAACTAGGAAACTAGCCGCAGGTTGCTCAAATCACTGCTTTGAGGTTGTAGATAGAACTAACGAAGTCAGCTCAAAACACTGTTTTGAGGTTGCAGATAGAACTGACGAAGTCAGTAACATATATACGGCAAGGCGACGTTGACGCGGTTTGAAGAGATTTTTGAAGAGTATGAAACGAAAAGGAGGTTGGTCATTGAGACAGCCTCCTTTTGAGTGTGATATAATAGTTCTATGAGATTGGATAAATTTTTAGTTGCCTGCGCTGTAGGGAGTCGGACAGAGGTCAAAAACTTGCTCAAGGCTGGGCGCGTGACGGTAAATGGTAAAAAAGAAAAATCAGCTAAATTGCAGATTGATGAAGAAAGAGATGAGATTCGCTTTGATGGGCAAGTGCTGGAGTATGAAGAGTTTGTCTACTACATGATGAACAAGCCCCAAGGAGTTATTTCAGCGACTGAGGATCCCAAGCACAGAACCGTTCTGGACTTGCTGGATGATATTGCTCGGAGCAAGGAAGTTTTCCCAGTAGGACGCTTGGATATTGACACGCATGGTCTTTTGCTCTTGACTAATGACGGCAAGCTTGCCCATGCTCTTCTTTCACCTAAGTGTCATGTTGATAAGACTTATATGGCACAAGTCAAGGGAATGATGACCCAAGAAGATGTGGAGACATTTGCCAAGGGAATTCCTCTTAAAGACTTTACTTGTCAGCCTGCTAGACTGGAGCTTGTGTCTGTAGATACAGAAAAGAATCAAAGCCAAATCCGTGTGACCATTGCAGAAGGGAAGTTTCATCAGGTCAAGCGTATGGTGGGCTACTGTGGCAAGGAAGTAGTAGACTTGCAACGTTTGACTATGGGAACGCTAGTATTGGATGAGAATTTACAAAGAGGAGAATGGCGTCGTTTGACCAAGGAAGAGTTAGAAATTCTACTTGCGAGTATTGCTTAATTGGATTTATATTCGAAAAGGTGAGGAAGAATATCCTTGCCTTTTATGTTTTTCAGTTGCTTCCTTTGTGAAAAGAGTTATAATAGACTGTAGAATAAAAGGAGGAATCTATGAACGCGATTCAAGAATCATTTACTGATAAACTATTTGCCAACTATGAAGCAAATGTCAAATACCAAGCGATTGAAAATGCTGCCAGCCACAACGGAATTTTTGCAGCCCTAGAACGTCGCCAAAGCCATGTAGACAATACACCTGTTTTCTCATTGGATTTGACCAAGGACAAGGTAACCAACCAGAAAGCGTCTGGTCGTTGCTGGATGTTTGCGGCTCTCAACACCTTCCGCCACAAGCTCATCTCACAATACAAACTGGAGAATTTTGAGTTGTCACAGGCTCATACATTCTTCTGGGACAAGTATGAGAAATCCAACTGGTTCTTGGAGCAAGTCATTGCGACTGCAGACCAAGACTTGACAAGTCGTAAGGTTAAATTCCTACTTCAAACACCTCAACAAGACGGTGGTCAATGGGATATGGTCGTTTCTCTCTTTGAGAAATACGGTGTCGTGCCTAAGTCAGTTTACCCTGAGTCCGTTTCATCTAGCAGCAGCCGTGAGTTAAATGCAATCCTTAACAAATTGCTTCGCCAAGATGCTCAAATCTTGCGTGACTTGCTTGCTTCTGGTGCAGACCAAGCGACTGTTCAAGCTAAGAAAGAAGACCTCTTGCAAGAAATCTTTAACTTCCTTGCTATGTCTTTAGGACTTCCACCACGTAAATTTGACTTTGCTTATCGCGATAAGGATAACAACTACCAAAGCGAAAAGGGTATCACGCCACAAGAATTTTACAAGAAATATGTCAATCTTCCTCTAGAAGACTATGTTTCTGTTATCAATGCTCCAACTGCTGACAAGCCTTACGGCAAATCTTACACAGTTGAGATGTTGGGAAATGTGGTTGGTAGCCGTGAGGTTCGCTACATCAACGTACCGATGGAGCGCTTGAAAGAATTGGCGATTGCTCAAATGCAAACAGGTGAGACTGTTTGGTTTGGTTCTGATGTTGGTCAGCTCAGCAACCGTAAGGCTGGAATCCTTGCGACAGATGTTTATGACTTCGAATCAAGCATGGACATTCAATTCACTCAAGACAAGGCTGGACGTCTGGACTACAGTGAAAGCTTGATGACCCACGCCATGGTCTTGACAGGTGTTGATTTGGACGAAAATGGCAAGTCAACCAAGTGGAAGGTTGAAAACTCATGGGGAGACAAGGTCGGTACAGATGGTTACTTTGTTGCCTCAGACGCTTGGATGGACGAATACACATACCAAATCGTTGTCCGTAAAGAATTGCTGACAGCAGCAGAACAAGTTGCCTATGAAGCAGAACCAATTGTACTCGCACCATGGGATCCAATGGGTGCCTTGGCCGAATAAAAGTATAGAAAAAAGGAATCAGATTTTAGAACCTGATTCCTTTTAAGTTGCTTGATTACATGATGTGAAGAACATGTGCCACAATACCCACTGCGAAGAGTGCAAGGATAATAGTGATTGGAGATACTTTTTTCTTAAGCAAGTACATGCAAAGGAGAGTAAGGAGTAGTCCTGATAGTCCAGGGATCAACATATCCAAGTTTTGTTGGAAAGTAGTAACTTTTTCAGGTGTTTGAGACAATCCTTGTCCTACTTGTGCGAATGCTTCTTGAATACCTTTAGATCCTTCTGGCAATTTATCCCAATGGATATAAGCTTTTTCATCTAGTTGAACTTTGGCAACATCGAAAGCAAATTTAATATTTACCCAACGTTGAACAAGGACAGCAAGAATGAACATACCAAGGATAGAAGCTCCTTTAGTGATGTCTTGAAGGATACCGCCAGACATGTCTTTAGTGATTTCTGATCCAGCCTTGTATCCAATCTCTTGTGTATACCACAAGAATGACATACGAATCAAGTTCCAAAGAACGAAGAAGAGGATTGGACCTAAGATATTACCAGTAAGGGCAAGTGAAGCACCGAGTGATCCAAGGATTGGGCGTACTGTAAACCAGAATACTGGGTCACCGATACCAGCAAGAGGTCCCATCATACCGATTTTAACCCCTTGGATAGCGGCATCATCGATTTCAACACCGTTAGCACGTTCTTCTTCAAGTGCAAGAGTAACCCCCATGATTGGAGCGGCTACGTATGGGTGAGTGTTGAAGAACTCAAGATGGCGTTCAAGAGCAGCGATTTGATCTTCTTTTTTAGTGTAGAGTTTTTTAAGAGCTGGAATTAATGAGTAAGCCCAACCCAAGTTTTGCATACGTTCATAGTTCCAAGAACCTTGTAAGAAAGTTGAACGCCACCAAACTTTTTTACGATCTGATTTAGTTAATTGAAGTTTTTCAGTCATGATGTTTTCAGTCCTTTCTTATCTTAGTAGTCTTCTAGGATATCGCCGATTGGGTCGTTAGAAGTTGCGGCTCCTCCGCCACCATTTCCACCAGTTTTAGAAAGGTGAAGGTAGATAAGAGCGATAGCAACACCGATAGCACCAAATCCGATTAGAGTAATATCTGACACGGCAGCAAGCACGAAACCGATAGCGAAGAATGGCCATACTTCACGAGTTGCCATCATGTTGATAACCATAGCGTAACCAACGGCAACGACCATACCACCACCGATAGCCATACCATCTTTAAGCCAATCAGGCATAGCATTTAGAATGCTTTGTACGGTTTCAGTTGGTACCATTAGAAGGAGTGCTGCAGGGACTGCAATACGAAGACCTTGAAGAAGAAGTGCGACAAAGTGAGCACGTTCAACTGCTTTGAAGTCACCTTTTTTAGCAGAAGCATCAGCAGTGTGAACCAATCCGACAGAGAGTGTACGGACAATCATAGTCAAGAATAGACCAGCAACTGCAAGAGGGATAGCAACTGCTTGGGCAACACCGATACCTGTCTTAGTAAAGTCGCCACCAAGAACCATGATAATGGCAGCAGCAACAGAAGCAAGAGCAGCGTCAGGAGCTACGGCAGCTCCGATGTTAGCCCAACCAAGGGCGATCATTTGAAGAGAACCACCAAGGATAATCCCTGCTTCAAGGTTACCAGTAACAAGACCGATAAGGGTACAAGCTACGATTGGTTGATGGAATTGGAACTGGTCGAGGATACCTTCAAGACCTGCTAGGAAGGCTACAACGACTACTAAAACCATAGAAATAATAGACATCTTTAAAATCCTTTCATAAAATCGATTATTGCACGTTTGCTTTGTTGATCAAGTCAAACAAATCTTTTTTCGTGTCGTTTGGTACTTTACGTACATCAAATTCAACACCGAGGTCACGCATTTTTTCAAATGTAGCAACGTCTTCTTTATCCATAGACAAAACGTTGTTAACCATTGTTTTACCAGTTGAGTGAGCCATTGATCCAACATTAAGAGTTTTGATTGGCACGCCACCTTCGATAGCACGAAGGGCATCTTGAGGTGTTTCAAACAAGATAAGGGCATGTGTTTCTCCGAAGCGAGGATCTTTTGCAACGTCGATTAGTTTTTGGATAGGAACAACGTTTGCTTTCACTTTACCTGGAGCTGCTTGTTTAATCAATTCTTTACGTAATTCGTCTTTAGCTACGTTATCTGAAGCAACAATGATACGGTCTGCTTTTGAATCTGGAGTCCAAGCAGTTGCAACCTGACCGTGAAGTAAACGAGTGTCTAGACGGGCAAGGTTGATTTTGAGTTTACCGTCTCCGATAACAGTTCCTTCTGGGATAGCAGCTTGGGCAACTGGAGCAGCTGCAGCGCTTGCTACTTCCTCAACTGGGTTTAGCTCTTCTGGAAGAGCCTTGATGCCATCTTTGGCTTCTTTAATGATATTCGCAGCGACTTTTTCTACACCTGCAGCAGCGTCCATGAGGCGCTCTGTGTAGGCTTGGATTAACATCGGTAAGTTAAGTCCTGTGATGATGGCAAACTTACGCTCAGGATTTTCTCCCATCACGCGGCTAGCTTGGTTGAATGGAGATCCACTCCAAAGGTCAGCCAAAACTAGAACCTCATCTTCTGCGTCAAATGCAGCAACAGCGTTATTAAACTTAGCGTATAAATCATCAGGACCTTCATTTGGCATAAAGGTTACAACTTGAACCTTTTCTTGTTCACCAAAGATCATAGATCCTGACTGATGAATACCCGCAGCAAATTCGCCGTGGCTCGCAATAATGATTCCGATACTCATTATTGTCATTCCTCCTTTTTGTTGTTTCAGTTTTCTTTTAAGAAAACTTTAAGACTTTTTAAGTATAAACCGTTTTCATCTAAAAATCAACTATTTATCATAAAATAATTAAAAAGATTACATCTGAAAATATTGATATATTGAGTTTTAGAGAAGTTTTTTTGAATCCTTATTTAAAAATTTAATATAAAAAAGTTGGAAGCGTATTCCAACTTTTAAAATAGGTTTCTATTAGATTAGTGGGTGAAGTCGAGTACCATACGTCCTTGGATTTGACCTTTTTCCATTTCGTCGAAAATGGCTACGGCATCTTCTACTGGACGTTTTTGAACAACTGGAACTACTAAACCTTCTGCACCGAATTGGAAGGCTTCTTCCAAGTCTTTACGAGTTCCAACAAGAGAACCGATGACTTGGATTCCATCTAAAACTGTTTTCACGATGCTGAGTTCCATCATTTCAGAAGGAAGACCGACAGCGACAACGCGACCACCAGCACGAACTGAGTCAACAGCCTGATTGAAGGCAACTTTAGATACAGCAGTTACGACAGCTGAATGAGCTCCACCATCAGTTTTTTCCTTGATAAGTCCAGGTACATCTTCAACTTCGAGGCCGTTAATAACAATGTCAGCGCCTACTTCTTTTGCAAGGGCAAGTTTGTCGTTATTGATATCAACTGCGATGACATGAGCATTGAATACTTTTTTAGCGTATTGAACAGCTAGGTTACCAAGTCCACCAGCACCGTAAAGAACAACCCATTGACCTGGTTCAACTTTGGCTTCTTTAATGGCTTTATAGGTCGTTACACCAGCACATGTGATAGAAGAAGCTTGGGCTGGATCAAGTCCGTCAGGAACTTTAACAGCATAGTCTGCAGTTACGATACATTGTTCAGCCATACCACCATCTACTGAGTAGCCAGCATTTTTTACAGTACGGCAAAGAGTTTCACGGCCAGTTGTACAGTATTCGCAAGTACCACATCCTTCAAAGAACCAAGCAACGCTGACGCGGTCACCGACTTTAAGGCTTTTTACATCTGGGGCAATTTCTTTAACGATACCAACACCTTCGTGACCTAGAACACGTCCTGGTACTTGACCAAAGTCACCATGGGCAACGTGGAGGTCAGTGTGGCAAACACCACAGTATTCAATTTCTACAAGTGCTTCTCCAGTTTCAAGTGGACGGAGTACTTTTTCTTCAACAGCAACACCAGTGCTTTCTGGATTTACAACAACAGCTTTCATAGCTATCCTCCTTGATATTAACTGAGAGCAGGAGAAACAGGACTGGATTGATTTTGTGTCAACAGAGTCGAGTATGACGAGCTCTCTTGTATTTATATGTGAAGTATATCACAAAAGAAAGCCTTTTCCAAGGTTTTGGAGGCAAAAAATAGAACAATCGATTAACTGGTTGATGAGACTGTGAAAAGAGCACAAAGACCAGCTCGCAAGCTGGTCAGTATGGACTATAAGAATAAGTCTTGCAGGGTTTTGGCAACTCCGTCTTGGTCATTTGTCAAGGAAATTTGTTCATCTGCATAGGGGAGTAGCTCTGGGTTGGCATTTTTCATGGCATAGCCCTTCCCAGCAAAAGCTAGCATTTCGGTATCATTGTGCTCATCTCCAAAGGCAATCAAATCCTTTTTGTCACGATTCATTACCTTGAGCAAGTAGTCTAAGGCGAAGGCCTTATTGACACCTTTTGGGGTACACTCAAGGATATTGAGCGGACCACCCCAAGTATTAATAGAAAGTTGATGCTGGTAGAAGGCGTTCATTTCTTTTGCAAGGGCATACTTGTCACTGGCTCTGGTCTGCAACAGGATACAGTTAGGGTCCTTGGTCACCAATTCAGGCTGGAATTGATCTTCAGGCTGGAAAGCTTCTACGCCAAATAGTTTGGGATTGGCAATTTCTTCATTAGGATTTGTAATGTAGAATTTTTTACGGTATTCTCCAGCGATAAAATCGGCTTGAATGTCCTCTGAACGTTGAACCATGTCTAGCAGATATTTTTTGTCTACAGTTAAACACTTTTCAAAATCCCAAACTTGGTCTGGTAAATGAGTGAGGGAGCCGTTGAAATTAATCATAGGAGTGTCTAAGCCTAGTTCACGGTAGAAATCTTTTGACATGCGGTAAGGGCGCCCTGTCGTAATAATAACCTGATGGCCTTTTTCGACAACTTTTTTAATGGTTTCTTTGGTAAAGTCAGAAATCTGACTGTCTGAGTTGAGTAGGGTTCCATCCAGGTCAACTGCAATAATTTTTTTCGTCATAGGGACCTTTCTAGTGTCTTTTCAGATAAGATGTCTACTATTATAACAGAAAGCAGGCAGAAAAGCAGATTCGAAACCAAAAAAGAAATTTCATCAAATTCTTAAATAAATCAAACAAAGATATTGAAAAAGTGAATGATAAATGATATAATTCTATTATTGTTCGTAAAAATTAAAAGGAGATTAATAATGGACAAATTATTTAAACTAAAAGAGAACGGTACAGACGTTCGTACAGAGGTTCTCGCTGGTTTAACAACTTTCTTTGCAATGAGTTATATTCTCTTTGTAAACCCACAAATTCTTTCGCAAACAGGAATGCCTGCTCAGGGTGTATTCCTCGCAACGATTATCGGTGCAGTTGCTGGTACCCTGATGATGGCCTTCTATGCTAACTTACCATATGCTCAAGCGCCAGGTATGGGACTCAATGCCTTCTTTACCTTTACAGTTGTATTTGGACTCGGTTATTCTTGGCAAGAAGCCCTAGCTATGGTCTTCATCTGTGGAATTATCTCATTGATTATTACCTTGACAAATGTTCGTAAAATGATCATTGAATCGATTCCAAATGCCCTTCGCTCAGCTATTTCAGCTGGTATCGGTGTCTTCCTTGCCTACGTAGGGATTAAGAATGCTGGATTTTTGAAATTTACGATTGATCCAGGTAACTATACTGTTGTAGGAGAAGGGGCTGACAAAGCTAAAGCAACGATTGCAGCAAACTCTTCAGCAGTTCCAGGATTGGTTGACTTTAATAATCCAGCTGTTTTGGTGGCACTTGCAGGACTGGCCATTACAATCTTCTTTGTTATCAAAGGAATTAAAGGGGGAATTATCCTCTCTATCTTGACAACAACTATTCTTGCTATCGCAGTTGGTTTGGTAGATTTGTCTAGTATCGATTTTGCTAATAACCATGTTGGTGCAGCCTTTGAGGACTTGAAGACAGTCTTTGGTGCAGCTCTTGGTTCAGAAGGTTTGGGAGCTTTGATTTCAGATACAGCTCGCTTGCCTGAAACTCTGATGGCTATTCTTGCCTTCTCATTGACAGATATTTTTGACACGATTGGTACCTTGATCGGTACAGGTGAAAAAGTTGGTATCGTAGCGACAAATGGTGAAAATCACCAATCAGCTAAGTTGGATAAGGCTCTTTACTCTGACTTGATTGGTACTTCAATTGGTGCCATCGCTGGTACTTCGAACGTAACGACTTATGTTGAGTCTGCTGCTGGTATCGGTGCAGGTGGACGTACTGGTTTGACAGCCTTGGTCGTAGCAATCTGTTTTGCGATCTCAAGCTTCTTTAGCCCACTTCTAGCGATTGTACCAACAGCCGCTACAGCTCCAATCTTGATTATCGTTGGGATTATGATGTTGGCTAGCTTGAAAAATATCCATTGGGACGATATGTCTGAAGCGGTTCCTGCTTTCTTCACATCTATCTTTATGGGATTCAGCTACTCTATCACTCAAGGGATTGCAGTTGGTTTCTTGACTTACACTTTGACTAAGCTTGTCAAAGGTCAAGCTAAAGATGTTCATGTCATGATTTGGATTTTGGATGCCTTGTTTATCCTTAACTACATCAGCATGGCCTTATAATAGGATAACCCAGGGGGATTTTCCCCCTTTTTGAATACAAAGGAGATAGGTGATGAAAGAGAAAAATATGTGGAAAGAATTATTGAATCGTGCAGGTTGGCTGTTAATCTTTTTTCTGGCGACAATTTTATATCAGATTCCTATAGGGGTTACTGCTATTTTAACTTTAAATGCAGTACCACTGTTGCAGTCAGGACTGATAGTTGCTGGTATTTCGATTGTGATTCTGGTGCTGTTTATTATTGGAGCTCGTAAAACGCAGTTAGCAAGTTTTAATTTTTCTTTTTTTAGAGCGAAGGATTTGGCACGTTTGGGATTAAGTTATTTAGTCATTATCTGTTCAAATATACTTGGTTCTATCTTGTTGCAACTGTCAAATGAAACGACAACAAGTAACCAGTCTCAGATTAACGATATGGTTCAGAATAGTTCTCTGATTTCCAGTTTCTTCTTGTTGGCCTTGCTTGCTCCAATTTGTGAGGAAATCTTGTGCCGTGGGATTGTTCCTAAAAAGATTTTCCGAGGAAAAGAGAACTTGGGATTTGTAGTCGGTACGGTTGTGTTTGCTTTATTGCATCAACCAAGTAATTTACCTTCTTTATTGATTTATGGAGGTATGTCGATCGTTCTGTCTTGGACGGCTTACAAGACCCAACGTTTGGAAATGTCTATCTTACTTCACATGATTGTGAATGGGGTTGCTTTCTGTTTGTTGGCTCTCGTGGTGATTTTGAGTCGGACATTAGGGATCTCTGTTTAAGATTTTTGACAATTGCTTACTTGTTTCTACTGGGAAAAAGATGAATGCAATCGTGTCCATCTTTTTCTTTTTATGGTAAAATAGAGAAATAATATGGTGAAAAGCCTTGAGGGAGTGACCGATATGTCAAGTAAAGCCAATCATGCAAAGACAGCTATTTGCGGAATTATCAATGTAACCCCAGACTCCTTTTCGGACGGTGGTCAATTTTTTGCTCTTGAGCAAGCGCTCCAGCAGGCTCGTAAATTGATAGCAGAAGGGGCTAGTATGCTAGATATCGGCGGAGAATCGACTCGGCCGGGAAGCAGCTATGTTGAGATAGAAGAGGAAATCCAGCGTGTTGTTCCAGTGATTAAAGCGATTCGCAAGGAAAGTGATGTCCTCATCTCTATTGATACTTGGAAGAGTCAGGTAGCAGAGGCTGCTTTAGCTGCTGGTGCTAATCTAGTCAATGATATCACTGGCCTCATGGGTGATGAAAAAATGGCCCATGTGGTTGCTGAGGCTAGAGCGAAAGTGGTCATCATGTTTAATCCAGTTATGGCTCGACCTCAGCACCCTAGTTCGCTCATTTTTCCTCATTTTGGTTTTGGACAAGCTTTTACAGAGGAAGAGTTAGCTGACTTTGAAACATTACCAATCGAAGAGTTGATGGAGGCTTTCTTTGACAGAGCACTAGCGAGAGCAAATCAAGCTGGGATTGCACAAGATAATATCCTGTTGGATCCAGGAATCGGCTTTGGTCTGACCAAGAAAGAAAATCTGCTTCTTTTACGGGACCTGGATAAACTACATCAGAAGAGCTATCCAATCTTTCTTGGAGTGTCGCGCAAGCGATTTGTTATCAATATCCTAGAAGAAAATGGTTTTGAGGTCAATCCTGAGACAGAGCTTGGCTTCCGAAATCGGGACACGGCTTCGGCTCATGTAACTAGTATCGCTGCGAGACAGGGTGTAGAAGTGGTGCGCGTGCATGACGTAGCTAGTCACAGGATGGCAGTTGAAATTGCCTCCGCCATTCGTCTGGCTGATGAAGCGGAAAATTTAGATTTAAAACAATATAAATAAGATGAAAGAAATTGAAAACAATCAGTGGATTGCTAACTTCCGGACGGACCAACCGCATTTTGGCTTAGAACGAATGGTGGAACTGTTAGCTTTGCGTGGCAATCCCCATCTCAAACTCAAGGTTATCCATATCGGAGGGACCAATGGCAAGGGGTCTACCATTGCTTTTTTGAAAAATATGCTAGAAAAGATGGGGCTGAGAGTTGGTGTTTTCAGCTCGCCCTATCTCATTCATTACACAGATCAGATTAGCATCAATGGGGAATCTATCCCAGAGGCTAGACTAGAAGCCCTCATGGCAGACTATCAGTCTTTGTTGGAAGGGGAATCGGCTACCAATTTGCAGGGGACAACTGAGTTTGAAATAATTACAGCTATAGCCTATGATTACTTTGCCTCAGAGCAAGTAGATGTGGCTATCATGGAAGTCGGCATGGGTGGACTTTTGGATAGTACTAATGTCTGCCAGCCAATTTTGACAGGAATTACGACCATTGGATTGGATCATGTGGCCCTACTTGGTGACACCTTGGAAGCCATAGCAGAGCAGAAGGCTGGTATTATCAAACAAGGTATTCCCTTGGTGACAGGTCGTATCGCTCCAGAAGCTTTGGCTGTGATTGACCGCATTGCGGAAGGGAAAGATGCGCCGAGACTTGCCTACGGGGCAGATTATCATGTTAGTCACCAAGAGAGTGTGGTAACAGGTGAAGTCTTTGACTATACAAGTGTTGTCAGACAAGGTCGCTTCCAGACTGGCCTGCTTGGTTTGCACCAGATAGAGAATGCTGGGATGGCCATAGCTTTACTTGATACTTTTTGTCAAGAAGTTGGTCGAAAGTTACCAGCTAATATCTTGATTGCTCAAGCTCTGGAAGAAACAAGATGGCCGGGGCGTCTGGAGGTCGTGTCAAGGAACCCCTTGATGATCTTGGACGGGGCCCACAATCCCCATGCTATCAAGGCTTTATTAGCAACCTTGCAAGAACGCTTTGCGGATTATCGTAAGGAAATCCTCTTTACTTGTATCAAAACCAAGGCCTTGGAGGATATGTTGGACTTGCTGGGGGCCATGCCAGATACCGAGCTTACCCTGACACATTTTGACGATAGTCGGGCGACTGATGAAAGCGTGCTGGAAGAGGCAGCTAAGTCTAGAAATCTCAGCTACCAAGGTTGGCAGGATTTTCTAGAGCAGAAATTGACAGATAAAAAAGAAGAGAAACAAACAGTTAGGATTGTCACGGGTTCCTTGTATTTCTTGAGCCAAGTGAGAGCCTATCTGATGGAGAGGAAGAACGAAAATGGATACACAAAAGATTGAAACAGCTGTAAAAATGATTATCGAGGCTGTCGGAGAGGACGCTAACCGTGAGGGCTTGCAGGAAACGCCTGCTCGTGTGGCTCGTATGTACCAAGAGATTTTTTCAGGTCTTGGTCAAACAGCGGAGGAACATTTGTCAAAATCCTTTGAGATTATTGATGATAATATGGTGGTAGAAAAGGACATCTTTTTCCATACCATGTGTGAACACCACTTCTTGCCATTTTATGGTAAAGCGCACATTGCCTACATCCCAGATGGACGTGTGGCAGGTTTGTCTAAGCTAGCCCGTACGGTTGAAGTGTATTCGAAAAAACCACAAATTCAAGAACGTTTGAATATCGAAGTGGCCGATGCCTTGATGG
>CAUQXM010000029.1:0-20916 GCA_963522215.1 uncultured Streptococcus sp.
AGTGCATTGGGGACCTCGTTTGATTGATTTGGACTTGCTCTTTGTGGAGGACCAGATCCTTTATACAGACGACCTCATCTTGCCTCATCCTTATATAGCGGAACGCCTTTTTGTCCTTGAGTCCTTACAGGAAATTGCGCCTCATTTTATCCATCCGACATTAAAGCATCCGATCCGCAACTTGTATAATGCTTTGAAACAATAGAAAAAACTCTAGTTTTCAGTCACTTGCAACTGAAGGCTAGAGTTTTTAAAATAGGTCATTTTCTTCTGGGAGGAGGATAGTCTCTCTACCATCCATATCTAAAACCAGAACTCTCGAGGGATAAAGAGGGTCGAAAGGGTGGTTAAAATCAAAATCAATGGCTGTAGGGAGGTGTTGACTTGAGAAGTGGAAGGTAATTTTTCCTTGGTTATTGAGCAATTGAAACTCAAGTTCTTCTTCCAATTCAAAGACATTTTTTAAGAAATGGTCGATGATATACCAAAAAGAGTCAATAACATCATCAGGCAAGCTGGTAACAATGCCAAAACTAGCCGACCGCATGTGGGTATTCGTAAAAGCCATATTTCTTCCCCCTTTCTTTTCCCTTATCATACAGCAAATAGGATTAAAAATCAAGAAAAGGTGATTTTTTCTTCATAAACATAGCTTCCTATGAAATTTTTTCAAATAATCTTCAAAAAACGCTTGAAAGTGTTTACAAATAGTGATAAAATGGAATAAGTAGAATCATGAAAACGAAATTTTCATACCGTCTCTTTTTTGGAGTCTCGTGAGGTATGATATAGAAAGGAAATGGAATGAATACAGACGATACAGTAACGATTTATGATGTCGCCCGTGAAGCAGGAGTTTCAATGGCGACAGTTAGCCGTGTAGTCAATGGCAATAAGAATGTAAAAGAGAATACTCGAAAAAAAGTGCTTGAGGTGATTGACCGTTTAGATTACCGTCCAAATGCAGTGGCGCGTGGTCTTGCAAGTAAAAAGACAACTACTGTCGGTGTCGTGATCCCAAATATTACCAATGGCTATTTCTCAACGCTTGCTAAAGGGATTGATGATATCGCTGAAATGTACAAGTACAATATCGTCCTTGCCAATAGTGATGAGGATGATGACAAGGAAGTTTCAGTTGTCAATACACTGTTTTCTAAGCAAGTGGATGGTATCATCTTTATGGGATATCACTTGACTGAAAAAATTCGTTCAGAGTTTTCTCGCTCTCGGACACCAGTTGTTCTTGCAGGAACTGTGGATGTAGAACATCAGCTTCCAAGTGTCAATATTGACTACAAACAAGCTACGATTGATGCAGTGACCTACCTTGCTAAAGAAAATGAGCGCATTGCTTTCGTTAGCGGTCCACTAGTGGATGATATCAATGGTAAGGTTCGTTTGGTTGGCTACAAGGAAGCCTTGAAAAAAGCAGGTATTTCTTATAGCGAAGGATTGGTATTTGAATCTAAATACACTTATGAAGACGGTTATGCCTTGGCAGAACGCTTGATTTCATCAAACGCAACTGCAGCAGTTGTAACAGGTGATGAATTGGCAGCAGGTGTCTTGAACGGCCTTGCCGATAAGGGTGTGTCAGTACCAGAAGAGTTTGAAATCATTACTAGTGATGATTCGCAAGTCTCTCGCTTTACCCGTCCAAACTTGACAACTATTGCCCAACCTCTTTATGACCTTGGTGCTATTAGTATGCGTATGTTGACTAAGATTATGCACAAGGAAGAGTTGGAAGAACGTGAAGTTCTCTTACCTCATGGTTTGACAGAACGTCGTTCAACACGAAAACGTAAATAGAAAAAATCAGGGAATCGTGCAGATTTCCTGATTTGTTTTTAGAGAAGAGACTTACCCTTCCATATAGTCTTTCAAAGCCTGTCCTGTTAGTCCGGCATTGAGGGCAATGAGGAGTTTCAAGCGGGCTTTTTGGGCGTTGAGTTCTTTAACAAAGAAGACACCAGATTTTTGCAACTGCACGCCCCCACCTTGGTAGGCATAAACAGGTTCCGCTATACCGTTAAAGCATCGTGAAACTAGGGCGACTGGGATTCCTCTCTGCAGAAGGCTTTCTAATTTTTCAGCCGTTTCTTTGGGAACATTACCAGCTCCGAAGGCTTGGATAATCAAGCCGTCCAATTGTTCCAAATCCAGCATATCAATCAGCTCATCTGTCATACCAGCATAAGCAGAGATGATAGGGACTAAGCCTTGTATGTGATCAAGGTCAAAGCGAACACGAGGTTCAGCTGTCTTAAAGTAGAGTATTTCCTGTTTCATGATGAGGCCGAGTGGCCCGTGTGTTGGGGTCTGGAAGGTGCCGACGTTGGTCGTATGTGTTTTGGTGACATACTTGGCAGCGTGGATTTCATCGTTCATAACGACCAAAACTCCTTTGTCAGCAGCCTTGTCATCACTAGCCACCCGTAAAGCACTCAGATAGTTATAAACACCGTCACTGCCGAGTTCGTTGGAGCTGCGCATGGCCCCTGTTAGAACGATAGGCATATGGGGAACTTCCATGGTATCAAGGAAATAGGCTGTTTCCTCTAAAGTATCGGTTCCGTGTGTGATCACCACTCCATCGTAGTTATCTGCTTCCTCTTTGATTTTTTGGTAGAGGGCCAGCATATGCTTGGGCTTGATATGAGGGCTTGGCAGGTTAAAAAAGTCTAGGGCGTGGACCTGGATTCCTTCAAGTGGGTTGGATACATGGTTCATGGGATTATCTGAACTCGTCACAACAGCGCCAGAAGCATCGGCCTGCATGGAAATAGTTCCGCCCGTATGTAAAACAAGGATTTTCTTAGGCATGATTTACTCACTCTTTCTGAAATGTGGTATAATCATTGTATCACAAAAGGGGAGATTGGGATAGGATGGAAGTCAAAGCTGTTTTTTTTGATATCGATGGAACCTTGGTCAACGATCGCAAGAGTGTTTTGAAATCCACTAAGGACGCGATTAAGATTGTCAAAGAACAAGGGGTGCTTGTCGGCGTAGCGACAGGACGAGGACCTTTTTTTGTTAAGGAATTGATGGATGATTTGGATCTGGATTTTGCGGTAACCTACAATGGCCAGTATATCTTTACTAAAGAAAAAGTCTTGTTCACGAGCCCTATTTCCAAGTTACATTTGCGCCAGCTAATTACTTATGCTAAAAAAGAGGGCAAGGAGATTGCCCTAGGGACCAAGGATGCCATGTTAGGTTCTAAAATCATGTCCTTTGGTCTGGGTTCTTTTTCCCAACGAATCAGTCGCTTCGTTCCCTCTGTTTTAACTCGGACAGTGAGTCATTCCTTTAATCGTATGGTCAGCAAGGTTGTTCCCCAAAAGGAAGAAGACCTGCTTGATCTAATGAATCAGCCTATCTACCAAGTTTTGATGTTGATGACGCCAGAAGAATCTGAGAAGGCGGCAGCTGATTTTGAAGACTTGAAATTGACACGTAGCAATCCTTTTGCAGCGGATGTTATCAATCAAGGAAACTCTAAATTGGAAGGCATACGCCGAGTCGGGAAAGAATATGGTTTTGACCTCAACCAAGTCATGGCCTTTGGTGATTCGGATAACGACCTTGAAATGCTGGCTGGTGTCGGTATGTCAGTTGCTATGGGAAATGGTAGTAGCAGTGTCAAGGAAGTTGCCAAACACATCACCACCAGCAATCAGCAAGACGGAATCCACAAGGCCTTGGAACATTTTGGTGTTTTGGCTTCAGAAAAAGTCTTTGTCAGCCGTGACTATCATTTCAATAAGGTCAAGACCTTCCACCACATGATGGATGAACGAACCCAAGAAGAACCTCGAGCTTGGGATTTAGAAGGTGCAACCCATAGGGCTGGCTTTAAAATAGAAGAATTGGTGGAATTTGTTCGAGCTGCCAGCCCTTCTGAAGAGGACTTTAGTCAAGCTCTATCGCAACTTCATCAGGCTCTTGATAAGGCGGCAGATAAAGTAGCCAAGAAGACACTTGCTCAGCAAGATTTGATAGGGCAAGTGGATGCATTGATTGACACCCTTTACTTTACCTACGGTAGTTTTGTTTTGATGGGGGTGGACCCAGAACGTATTTTTGATATCGTTCATCAGGCCAATATGGGGAAAATTTTTCCAGATGGCAAGGCTCATTTTGATCCAGTGACCCACAAAATCTTAAAGCCAGATGATTGGGAAGAAAAATATGCTCCAGAACCTGCTATTAAAAAGGAACTGCAGCGTCAGCTCAAGGCTTATGAACGCCATAAAGAGAGAAATAATACTCAATGAAAATCAAAGAGCAAACTAGGAAACTAGCCGCAGGCTGCTCAAAACACTGTTTTGAGGTTGTAGATGGACGTTGACGTGGTTTGAAGAGATTTTCGAAGAGTATAAATAGTAAACAAAAAGGAGCGCTGAGCTCCTTTTCTTCGTGATTATAAGGTTTTTTCTTGTTCTCTCACAACCAGCAAATCGACCTTAGCATGGCGGAGAATGTATTCAGATGAAGAGCCGACCAAGAGGCGTTCAAAGGCGTTGAGACCAGTTGCGCCAACGAGGATGAGGTCCACTTCCTCAGCATCGGGAATAGTACGCGCTAGTAGGGTCTTTGGATTTCCCATTTCAATGACGATATGAACATCTGCCACACCAGCATCTTTAGCACGTTTTTCGTACTCTTTCATCAGACTTTCAGCGTCGACTTGGAGTTCTTCGTAAACTTCAGCATCAAAGGTGGATACGCTTTGGAGAGCGCGTGTGTCAATGACATGTGCGATGGTGAGTTTAGCGTCGTTTCGTAGAGCAGAATGAACTCCCTTGACAAAAGCCAAGTCTGCTTCTTTAGAACCATCGATTGCGACCATAATATTTTGGTAACGTTGTGCCATAATGAAACCTCCTGAAATTTTCTTACTATAATTGTAAACCTTTTCACTATAGAAGTAAAGCAAAAAAAGTATTTTTCAAAAGAATGTTAGCGATTAAAATCTATATAAATATATGATAAAATAAAAGAAAGGATAGCAGGAAAGAAGTGAAGGGAGGGAGAATGATGAAGCACTCTTTTAAAGAAACAAAAAAATCGAATTTCCTTTATTATGGAATCATCCTAGTTTCAGTCTTGCTAGAAGTTATCATGATCTGGCAATTAGAGAGTCTGGTACCGCTTCTCTATCCAGGTTTTGTTGGCTTTTTAGTCTTTCACCTACTCTACCATCTAATCTTATTCCTAGTTGCAAAACGAAGTGGGCGTTGGGATTACTTGATGATATGGGGACTTTTCCTCATGTTCAATCTTCTTTATGACTCCTTTTTAGGCTTGCTTTTTCTAGGTTTATCTTTTGGTATGTGATGTGACTTTCGCAAAATACCTGCTATCTCCCCTGTCTTGACCTCGCTTTTAGCGAGGCTTTTCTTCTGTAGGATTTTAGTAACACATTTCAGTAAACTTGTCGCATTTTCTTTCTAGTGGTATAATGTTACTATCCTGATGAATTGAGGAAACAAGATGAAAGAATATAACAAGTCTAGTAAGTTAGAGCATGTTGCTTATGATATCCGTGGTCCTGTTTTGGAAGAAGCCATGCGGATGCGAGCAAACGGAGAAAAGATTTTACGTCTGAATACAGGAAATCCAGCAGAATTTGGCTTTACAGCGCCAGACGAGGTCATTCATGACTTGATTATGAATGCGCGTGATAGTGAAGGTTACTCTGACTCCAAAGGGATTTTCTCAGCCCGTAAGGCTATCATGCAGTATTGCCAATTGAAGAAATTCCCAAATGTAGATATTGATGATATCTACCTTGGAAATGGTGTTAGTGAGCTGATTGTCATGTCCATGCAGGGGCTTTTGGACAACGGGGATGAAGTCTTAGTGCCAATGCCAGATTATCCTCTCTGGACAGCAGCTGTCAGCCTAGCTGGGGGAAATGCCGTTCACTATATCTGTGATGAAGCTGCAGAATGGTACCCAGATATTGACGATATCAAGTCAAAAATCACTTCCAATACCAAGGCAATCGTCCTTATCAATCCAAATAACCCAACTGGAGCCCTTTATCCTAAGGAACTCTTGCTGGAGATTATTGAGATTGCCCGTCAAAACGATTTGATTATCTTTGCGGATGAAATCTATGACCGCATGGTAATGGATGGACATGTGCATACGCCTGTGGCGAGCTTGGCACCAGATGTCTTCTGTGTCAGCATGAATGGTCTATCAAAATCCCACCGTATTGCTGGTTTCCGTGTAGGTTGGATGGTCTTGTCTGGACCTAAGACACATGTTAAAGGCTATATCGAAGGGCTCAATATGCTGTCCAATATGCGCCTTTGCTCTAATGTTTTGGCTCAACAGGTCGTACAAACTTCCCTAGGTGGTCACCAGTCGGTCGATGAATTGCTCCTTCCTGGTGGACGAATCTACGAGCAAAGAAATTTCATCTACAATGCTATTCAAGATATTCCAGGTCTCTCTGCGGTTAAACCTAAAGCGGGACTCTATATCTTCCCTAAAATCGACCGTAATATGTACCGTATCGATGATGATGAGCAATTTGTCCTTAATTTCTTGAAGCAGGAAAAGGTTCTCTTGGTTCATGGTCGAGGCTTTAACTGGCAGGAACCAGACCACTTCCGTATCGTTTACCTTCCTCGTGTTGATGAACTAGCCCAAATCCAAGAAAAGATGACTCGTTTCTTGAAACAGTATCGTAGATAGGGCTTACATTCGAAAAAGCTGGAAACATTTGCCTAGAGCTATTGACAAAAGTAAAAGAATCAGATAGAATAGTAAAGTATGTTTAGTAACTGATCACTTTATAGCCGGCTAAACGAATACAAAATCTATGAGGAGGTATTCATCGTGAAACGTACTTATCAACCAAGTAAACTTCGTCGTGCGCGCAAACACGGGTTCCGTAACCGTATGTCAACTAAAAACGGTCGTCGTGTATTGGCAGCTCGTCGTCGTAAAGGACGCAAAGTTTTGGCTGCATAATCCAAACGAATTCTAACAAAAATCAGTAGGAACTCGAGTCTACTGATTTTTATTTTTGTAAAAAAGTTCAAAAAGGCTTTATATTTTTGCTCAAATGGTGTATAATATTTCACATACTGTAAAAAATGGAGAATAATCATGAAGAAATCAAAAGTTATGCTTTTTGGAGCTATGGCTTTGACAGCAGGTCTAGCTCTAGCGGCATGTGGCTCTTCCCAATCAACTAATGCAGACAAGACTTACTCTTATATCTTTGTCAGCAACCCAGATACCTTGGATTATATTACCTCTACACGAGACTCAACATCTAGTATCACAACCAACTTGATTGATGGGTTGTTGGAAAATGACCAGTATGGTAATCTCATCCCATCTATGGCTGAGTCATGGACAGTGTCAAAAGATGGTTTGACCTACACTTATAAAATCCGTCAGGGGGCTAAATGGTACACTTCTGAAGGAGAAGAGTATGCAGATGTAACGGCTCATGACTTTGTGACTGGTCTCAAGTATGCGGCTGATAAAAAGGCTGAAAACTTGTACTTGGTACAAGACTCTATCAAGGGTCTAGCAGACTATGTTGAAGGGAAATCATCTGATTTTGGAACTGTTGGTGTTAAGGCTGTGGATGATTACACTCTACAATACACCCTCAACCAACCTGAGACTTATTGGAACTCTAAAACAACAGCAAGTATCCTTAATCCTGTAAATGAAGCCTTCTTGAAGTCTAAGGGAGATGACTTTGGAAGTGTGACACCATCAAGTATTTTGTCAAATGGTCCTTACTTGTTTAAATCTTTCTCATCAAAATCTTTGATTGAGTTTGATAAAAACCCTAATTACTGGGATAAGGACAATGTCAAAATTGAGAAAGTGAAACTCTCTTTCTTTGACGGTTCTGACCAAGACAGCATTGCTAGAGGTTTCTTGGATGGTAATTATACAGATGGCCGTATCTTCCCAACAAGTTCAGTCTTTGCTGAACTCAAGAAGGGCAATGAGGACAAGATTACCTACACACCACAAAACTCAGTTACTTTCTATTATCTTTTCAACGTTAATCGTCAAAGCTACAAGCAGACTATGAAACAGTCTGATAAGGAAAAGACAGATTCACGCGCAGCTATGCAGAATAAAGATTTCCGTCAGGCTATCAACTTTGCCTTTGACCGTCATGCTTATGCAGCACAGACAAATGGTGAAGATGGAGCAGACCGTATCTTGCGTAACACAGTTACACCAAGTAACTTTGTCCAAGTTGGCGATAAGAACTTTGGTGATATTGTCAATGAAAAAATTGTCAACTACGGTAAAGATTGGGCAAATATTAACCTAAATGATGGTAAGCAAGCCTTCTTGAACCCAGACAAGGCCAAAGAGAAGTTTGCTAAGGCCAAAGAAAGTCTGCAAGCTCAAGGAGTAACCTTCCCAATTCATTTGGATATGCCAGTTGACCAGACTGCTAAGTTGGATGTGCAACAGGCTGGATCTTTCAAACAAACAGTGGAAGAAACCCTTGGTAAGGAGAATGTAGTCATTGATGTTATCCAACTTTCTCCAGATGAAAAAGACCAGGCAACCTACTTTGCAGATACAGCAGAACAAAAAGACTACGATATCGACATCTCAGGATGGGGTGGAGACTACTCAGATCCTAAGACTTACCTAGCGATTCTTGACCCAGAGACAGGTTCTCAGTTGAAAAATATGGGCTTGTCTGAAGGAAAAGACAAAGAAGTCAAGGATAAGATTGGTCTTGCTGACTACAAGAAACTCTTGGATCAGGCTGATGCGGAAATCACAGATACTCAGGCTCGCTATGAAAAATATGCTGAAGCCCAAGCTTGGTTGACAGATAGTGCCCTCTTCCTACCAGTTCAAAGTGGTGGAGCTAATCCAATCTTCCGTAAGACTGTACCGTTTACAGGCCCATTCTCATTCGTTGGGAATAAAGGAAATGCTGACAACTACAAATATGTTGAATTGCAAAAAGAGCCAGTAACTGCTAAACAGTACCAAGAACTCTACGAAAAATGGCTGAAAGAAAAAGCTGAGTCAAATAAAAAAGCTCAGGAAGATTTAGCTAACCACATTCAATGATATTCCTAGTCATGCTTTTCAGTTAATACTCTTCGAAAATCTCTTCAAACCACGTCAGCGTTGTCTTACCGTAGGTATGGTTACTGACTTCGTCAGTTCTATCCACAACCTCAAAACACTGTTTTGAGCAGCCTGCGGCTAGCTTCCTAGTTTGCGCTTTGATTTTCATTGAGTATAAGCATAGTGGCTGGATTCAGAAAAAGGCCTTATCAGACGCTTCTTGCTTCTGGTAGGGCCTTTTCTTTATTCTTTTAAGTGATAAGAGTAGCTAGCGACAACGACGTCTTGGTGCCAACGAAGGGCGTATTTGAGTTTAAGACTCATCTGATTGTGCAGGATATTTTGCCAAGGTTTATTAGGGATAAACTGGGGTACCAGGACAGTGACTGTATAGTTCTTTTTCTGAGCTTCCTCGGAAATTCGTTTGACATACTTGACAGTAGGGGTAATGATATCGCGGTAGCTGGTCTTGATATTTTTCAGAGTAATGGTTGGGAAGTAATCGGCAAATTCTTGGAGAATTTCTTGGTCTTTTTCTGCGGTTTCCTTTGTAGAAATGTGCATGGCTAAGACTTCGTCACCGATACTTTGGGCATAGTTAATGGCTCCGACGCTGACTCTGGTAACATTTCCTACTAGGACGAGGACAAGATTGCCATCGTAGGTACGTTTTTCGATTCCTTCATAGAGTCGCAGTTGTTGGGCTACTTTTTGGTAATGACTGTGAATTGCTAAGAAGAGTAGGGTGAGTACGAGAATAATCGGGAAGAAAGGCCAGATATCACTGAGACGGAAAAAGAGCAGGATTAGCACGATAGCGTAGCAAATGATTGCCCCAAGGATATTAGCAAGAGCAGGTTTTAAGAAGTTTGCTCCTTTTTCCTTTTTCCAATGACGAATCATCCCAGTCTGAGATAGGGCGAAGGGAACGAAGACCCCGATAGTATAAAGAGGAATCAAACGTTCGGTATTGCCATTAAAAATGAGAAGAAGAATCATAGCCCCAAAAGCCAGAGTTAAAATTCCATTGGAGTAGCCTAGGCGGTCTCCTTTTTCCATAAAGAGATGGGGCATGTATTTGTTTTTAGCCATATTGTAAGCCAGCATAGGGAAGGCTGAAAAGCCAGTATTTGCAGCTACGGCCAAAATCAAGGCTGTGGAGAATTGGAAGATATAATACCCAAGGTGCCCAAAGAAGGAATTACCAAGGATGCCTTGAGCCATCTGTGAAAGAATAGTTTCTCCGTGTTGAGGCATAATCCCCATCCAGTAGTTTAGGAAGGTGATACCAGCAAAAAGAAAACCTAAAATCAGTGACATAATGGTCAAGGTTTGAGCGGCATTCTTTTCTTTTGGAGCCTTGAAAAAGGGAACGGCATTTGAAATAGCTTCAACCCCTGTCAGAGAGGCAGATCCGCTGGTAAAAGCTCTTAGAATGAGAACGATAGACAGGCTCGGAACAGCATGCCCAATAGGTGAAGTAGCCTGATAGCTGAGAGAACCTGTCACTAGTTGAAAGATTCCATAGAGCAAGAGAAAGACAGTACTGATGATAAAGAGATAGACAGGAATCATCAGTGAACTGGCAGATTCTTTTAAGCCCCGTAAGTTCAGGAGCATGAGCAAGCAAACCAGAAAAATGGAGATGTAGAGGTTGTAAGGGTGGAGAGCAGGGAGAGCTGCTGTGATAGCGTCAGCTCCAGAAGCAACAGATACCGCTACGGTCAACATATAGTCAACCAGAAGACTACCTCCAGCAATCAAGCCAAGTTGGGGAGATAGATTTTCTCGAGTAACCATATATGCCCCTCCACCTTGAGGGTAGGCATGGATGATTTGACGGTAGGAAACGGTCAGGCTAGCTAGGAGCAGGAGGACAAAGAGACCGATAGGAAGACTCCACCATATCGCAAGAGGAGAGAGGCTAGCCAAGACGAGGACTACTTGCTCAGGTCCATAGGCAATGGAGGACAGAGCGTCGCTTGACAACATGGCCAGTGCCTGCATTTTTCCCAGTAGTCCCCCTTCGCCTTCGGTTAAGGACTTAAGAGGACGACCGATAAAGGTCTGTTTTAATTTTGTAAACATGGTATTTTCCTTTACTGAAAATTTCAATAAGTGCTATTATACTGCTTTGGAAAAAGAGCGTCAAGAGATGATAATGGGTTTTAGAATATTTTTTTCAGATGAGGAGAGAGGTCAGTTTTTTTGCTATAATAGTAGATAGAAAACGAGGTTAGAAGAGATGATTTTTGATACACATACACACTTGAATGTAGAAGAATTTGCAGGTCGTGAGGCAGAAGAAATTGCCTTGGCTGCTGAGATGGGTGTGACACAGATGAATATTGTTGGTTTTGATAAACCGACGATTGAGCGTGCTTTGGAGTTGGTAGATGAGTATGACCAGCTCTACGCGACTATCGGTTGGCATCCGACAGAAGCAGGGACTTATACGGAGGAAGTCGAGGCCTACTTGTTGGATAAGTTAAAACACCCCAAGGTTGTGGCTTTAGGTGAGATTGGTTTGGACTACCATTGGATGACAGCGCCAAAAGAGGTGCAGGAGCAGGTTTTTCGCCGTCAGATTCAGCTATCTAAGGACTTGGATTTGCCTTTTGTAGTTCATACCCGTGATGCGTTGGAAGATACCTATGAGATTATCAAGAGCGAGGGCGTTGGTCCTCGAGGTGGCATCATGCATTCTTTCTCAGGAACTCTTGAATGGGCAGAGAAGTTTGTGGACCTTGGTATGACCATTTCCTTATCAGGAGTGGTGACTTTTAAGAAGGCCACCGATATCCAAGAAGCAGCTAAAGAGTTACCTTTGGACAAGATTTTGGTAGAGACAGATGCGCCTTACTTGGCTCCTGTTCCTAAACGGGGTCGCGAAAACAAAACAGCCTATACTCGCTATGTAGTAGATTTTATCGCGGATTTGCGTGGCATGACGGCAGAAGAGCTAGCGGCAGCAACGACTGCAAATGCAGAACGAATTTTTGGATTGGACAGCAAGTAATGAAAGAAAAAATTTCCCAAGTTATCGTGGTCGAAGGGCGCGATGATACGGCCAATCTCAAACGCTATTTCGATGTAGAGACCTATGAGACACGAGGTTCTGCCATCAATGAGCAGGATCTAGAGCGGATTCAGCGCCTGCACCAACGTCATGGAGTCATTGTCTTTACAGACCCAGATTTTAATGGGGAGCGGATTCGTCGCATGATTATGACGGCCATTCCAACAGTTCAGCATGCCTTTCTCAAACGAGATGAAGCTGTTCCCAAGTCCAAGACCAAGGGGCGTTCTCTGGGAATTGAGCATGCTAGCTATGAAGACCTGAAAACGGCTCTAGCTCAGGTGACAGAACAATTTGAACATGAGAGTCAGTTTGACATCAGTCGTAGCGACTTGATTCGCCTTGGTTTTCTAGCAGGGGCAGATAGCCGTAAGCGCAGAGAATATCTGGGAGAGGCTCTCCGAATCGGCTATTCCAACGGCAAGCAACTCCTCAAACGCCTAGAGTTGTTTGGGGTTACCTTGGCGGAAGTGGAAGAAGCTATGAAATCTTATGAGAATAGTTAAGCAGCCACCAAATGTAAGGGGAATGTGTTACAATAGTAGTAGCAGATAATAGAAAAGAGAATAGATGAGAATTGCAGATTATAGCGTGACCAAGGCAGTGCTGGAGCGTCACGGTTTTACCTTTAAAAAGTCCTTCGGGCAAAATTTCTTGACGGATACCAATATCCTACAAAAAATCGTGGATACGGCTGAGATTGATGACCAGGTCAATGTTATCGAAATTGGGCCAGGGATTGGTGCCTTGACGGAGTTTCTGGCTGAGCGTGCAGCAGAAGTTATGGCCTTTGAGATTGACCACCGTTTGGTGCCGATTTTGGCAGATACCCTGCGTGATTTTGATAATGTGACCGTTGTCAACGAGGATATTCTCAAGGTTGACTTGGCGCAACATATCAAGAATTTCAAAAATCCTGACCTGCCCATCAAGGTAGTGGCTAATTTGCCTTACTACATCACAACACCTATTCTCATGCACTTGATCGAGAGTGGGATTCCTTTTAGTGAGTTTGTGGTCATGATGCAAAAAGAAGTGGCGGACCGTATCTCGGCTCAACCAAATACCAAGGCATATGGCAGTTTGTCAATCGCTGTGCAGTATTACATGACTGCCAAGGTTGCCTTCATCGTGCCTCGTACGGTATTTGTGCCAGCGCCCAATGTGGATTCAGCTATTTTGAAAATGGTGCGTCGTCCAGAACCAGCCGTAGCAGTAGAAGATGAGAACTTCTTCTTTAGGGTCTCTAAGGCAAGTTTCACCCATCGCCGTAAGACCTTGTGGAACAACTTAACAGGTTACTTTGGTAAGACTGAAGAAGTCAAGGACAAACTGACCAAGGCGCTAGACCAAGCAGGATTATCACCAAGTGTGCGTGGGGAAGCTCTCAGTTTGGAAGAGTTTGCCAGCCTAGCAGATGCGCTTAAAGGACAAGGACTCTAAGATGCAGGGACAAATCATTAAAGCCTTGGCAGGCTTCTACTATGTAGAGAGTGATGGCCAGGTCTATCAAACACGCGCGCGTGGGAATTTCCGTAAAAAAGGCCATACTCCTTACGTTGGAGATTTGGTCGACTTTTCTGCGGAGGAAAATTCAGAAGGCTATATCCTCAAGATTCATGAACGGAAAAACAGTCTGGTCCGTCCGCCCATTGTCAATATTGACCAAGCTGTGGTGATCATGTCTGTCAAGGAACCTGATTTTAACAGCAATTTGCTGGATCGCTTCTTGGCTCTTTTGGAACACAAGGGTATTCATCCCATCGTCTATATTTCCAAAATGGATTTGTTGGAAGATAGAGGAGAACTGGATTTTTATGAACAGACTTATGGTGATATCGGCTACGACTTTGTGACCAGTAAAGAAGAACTCCTGCCCTTGTTAACAGGCAAGGTTACAGTCTTTATGGGGCAGACAGGTGTTGGGAAATCAACTCTTCTCAATAAAATCGCACCAGACCTCAATCTTGAAACAGGAGAAATTTCAGACAGTCTGGGTCGCGGGCGCCACACTACTCGAGCTGTTAGTTTTTACAACCTCAATGGAGGTAAAATCGCAGATACACCGGGATTTTCATCCTTGGACTATGAAGTATCAACGGCTGAAGACCTCAATCAGGCCTTTCCAGAGATTGCTAGTGTCAGCCGAAACTGCAAATTCCGCACTTGTACCCATACCCATGAGCCGTCTTGTGCTGTCAAGCCAGCTGTTGAAGAGGGTGTCATTGCGTCCTTCCGTTTTGACAACTACCTGCAATTCCTCAGTGAGATTGAAAATCGCAGAGAAACCTATAAAAAAGTCAGCAAAAAAATTCCAAAATAAGGAGAAACCTATGTCTCAATACAAGATTGCTCCGTCAATTCTGGCAGCAGATTATGCCAACTTTGAACGTGAAATCAAACGTCTAGAAGCAACTGGTGCAGAATATGCCCATATCGATATCATGGATGGTCATTTTGTACCGCAAATCAGTTTTGGTGCAGGTGTGGTTGAAGCTCTTCGCCCTCATAGTAAGATGGTCTTTGACTGCCACTTGATGGTAGCTAATCCAGAGCATCATTTAGAGGATTTTGCGCGTGCAGGTGCGGATATCATCAGCATCCATGTGGAAGCAACGAATCATATTCATGGTGCCCTCCAAAAAATTCGTTCACTCGGTGTCAAACCTTCTGTTGTCATCAATCCTGGTACGCCTGTTGAAGCTATCAAGCACGTTCTTCACCTAGTTGACCAAGTTTTAGTTATGACAGTTAACCCAGGCTTCGGTGGGCAAGCCTTTCTACCAGAGACCATGGATAAGGTCCGTGAGTTGGTTGCTCTTCGTGATGAAAAAGGCTTGAACTTTGAAATCGAAGTGGATGGCGGGATTGATGATAAAACGATTGCCCAAGCCAAAGAAGCTGGTGCGACTGTTTTTGTAGCAGGTTCCTATGTCTTTAAGGGAGATGTCAATGAGCGAGTACAAACTCTCAGAAAACAACTGGACTAGGGTTGCCGTTTTTGCAGGCGGAGACCGTGGTCATTACCGGACGGACTTTGATGCTTTTGTTGGTGTGGATAGAGGCTCGCTCTGGGTCTTGGAGGAAGACCTTCCTCTTGCTCTAGCGGTTGGAGATTTTGATTCTGTCACTGCAGAAGAGCGGCAGGTGATTCAAAAACGTGCCCAGTATTTTGTCCAAGCGCGACCAGAAAAAGATGATACCGATTTGGAACTGGCTCTCTTAACCATCTTTGAACAAAATCCTCAGGCTGAGGTCACTATTTTCGGTGCTTTGGGTGGCCGTATTGATCATATGCTGGCCAATGTCTTTTTACCTAGCAATCCCAAATTAGCACCTTATATGCGCCAGATAGCGATTGAGGATGGGCAAAACTTGATTACTTATTGTCCAGAAGGGACCAGTCAGCTACATCCCCGTTCAGACTACGACTATCTTGCTTTTATGCCGGTTCGGGATAGCCAGCTGACCATTCTTGGAGCCAAGTATGAGTTGACTGAGGAAAATTTTTTCTTTAAAAAAGTGTACGCTTCTAACGAATATATAGATAGGGAAGTGTCGGTGACTTGCCCAGATGGCTATGTGGTCGTGCTACATAGTAAGGACAGGAGGTAGGATGGAAAGTTTATTAGTTCTATTATTAATTGCCAACCTAGCTGGTATCTTTCTGATTTGGCAAAGGCAGGATAAACAGGAAAAACATCTCAGTAAGAGCTTGGAGGATCAGGCAGATCATCTATCAGACCAGTTGGATTACCGTTTTGAACAAGCCAGACAAGCCAGCCAGTTGGATCAAAAAGACTTGGAAGTAGCTGTCAGCGACCGTTTGCAAGAAGTTCGAATGGAATTGCACCAAGGCTTAACTCAAGTTCGTCAAGAAATGACAGATAATCTCCTCCAAACCAGAGACAAGACTGACCAACGTCTCCAAGCCTTGCAGGAATCAAATGAGCAACGCTTGGAACAAATGCGCCAAACCGTCGAGGAAAAACTAGAAAAGACCTTACAGACACGCTTGCAGGCTTCCTTTGAGACAGTTTCCAAACAACTGGAGTCGGTCAATCGTGGCCTTGGAGAAATGCAGACAGTTGCCCGCGATGTCGGAGCCCTCAACAAGGTTCTCTCTGGAACCAAGACGCGAGGGATTCTGGGAGAATTGCAACTGGGGCAAATCATCGAAGACATCATGACACCTGCCCAGTACGAACGAGAATATGCAACGGTTGAAAACTCCAGTGAACGAGTGGAGTATGCCATCAAGTTACCCGGACAAGGCGACCAAGAGTACGTCTATCTACCGATTGACTCCAAGTTTCCACTGGCAGATTATTACCGCTTGGAAGAAGCCTATGAAGCAGGTGACAAGGACGAAATCGAACGCTGTCGTAAGTCGCTCCTAGCAAGCGTCAAGCGCTTTGCCAAGGATATCAGGAACAAGTACATAGCACCGCCTCGGACGACCAATTTTGGAGTTTTGTTTGTTCCGACAGAAGGTCTCTACTCAGAAATCGTCCGCAATCCGGTCTTCTTTGATGATTTGAGACGGGAAGAGCAGATTATTGTCGCAGGTCCAAGTACCCTGTCAGCTCTCCTCAATTCCCTATCAGTTGGCTTCAAAACTCTCAATATCCAAAAGAGTGCCGACCATATCAGCAAAACTCTTGCCAGTGTCAAGACCGAGTTTGGCAAGTTCGGAGGCATTCTGGTTAAGGCACAAAAACATCTCCAACATGCCTCTGGCAATATTGATGAATTATTAAACCGTCGTACCACAGCTATCGAGCGGACGCTCCGTCACATTGAGTTATCAGAAGGTGAGCCTGCGCTTGATCTACTCCATTTCCAAGAAGATGAGGAAGAATATGAAGATTAGTCACATGAAAAAAGATGAGCTGTTTGAAGGCTTTTACCTAATCAAGTCAGCTGACCTGAGGCAAACTCGAGCTGGGAAAAACTACCTAGCCTTTACCTTCCAAGATGATAGTGGCGAGATTGAAGGGAAACTCTGGGATGCCCAACCTCATAACGTTGAGGCCTTTACCGCAGGTAAGGTTGTCCACATGAAAGGGCGCCGAGAAGTTTATAACAACACCCCTCAAGTCAATCAAATTACTCTTCGCCTGCCTCAGCCTGGTGAACCCAATGATCCAGCTGATTTCAAGGTCAAGTCGCCAGTTGATGCCAAGCAAATCCGTGACTATATGTCGCAAATGATTTTCAAAATTGAAAATCCTGTCTGGCAACGAATTGTCCGAAATCTTTACACCAAGTATGATAAGGAATTTTACTCCTATCCAGCAGCCAAGACTAACCACCATGCCTTTGAAACGGGTTTGGCTTTCCACACTGCAACCATGGTGCGTTTGGCAGATGCTATTAGCGAAGTCTATCCTCAGCTCAATAAGAGCCTGCTCTATGCAGGGATTATGCTGCATGACTTAGCTAAAGTCATTGAGTTGACGGGGCCAGACCAGACCGAGTACACAGTGCGAGGCAATCTCCTTGGGCATATTGCTTTGATTGATAGCGAAATTACTAAAACAGTTATGGAACTTGGCATCGATGATACCAAGGAAGAAGTCGTTTTGCTCCGCCACGTCATCCTTAGTCACCATGGCTTACTTGAGTATGGAAGTCCAGTTCGTCCACGCATTATGGAAGCAGAGATTATCCATATGATTGACAATCTGGATGCTAGCATGATGATGATGTCAACAGCTCTAGCTTTGGTGGATAAGGGAGAGATGACCAATAAAATCTTCGCTATGGACAATCGTTCCTTCTATAAACCAGATTTAGATTAATAATTTAAGAAAAATGAGCATTTTTTAGGATAAGAATGTTCGTTTTTTTATGTGAATATGGTATAATAGATAAAATATCAAAATTAAATGAAGTAGGAAATAGAAATGAAATTAAGAAGAAGTGATCGGATGGTTGTCATTTCCAACTATTTGATTAATAATCCTTATAAACTAACTAGTCTCAATACTTTTGCTGAAAAGTATGAATCTGCTAAATCATCCATCTCAGAGGATATCGTCATTATCAAACGTGCCTTTGAGGAAATTGAAATCGGTCATATCCAGACAGTAACTGGTGCTGGTGGTGGTGTCATTTTCACACCATCAATCTCAAGCCATGATGCCAAGGAAATGGTTGAGGACTTGCGTGCCAAGTTGTCAGAAAGTGACCGTATCTTGCCAGGTGGCTATATCTACCTGTCTGATTTGCTTAGCACACCAGCTATCTTGAAAAATATTGGACGCATTATTGCCAAGAGCTTTATGGACCAAAAAATTGATGCGGTTATGACAGTAGCTACTAAGGGTGTTCCACTTGCAAATGCAGTTGCCAATGTCCTCAATGTTCCCTTTGTTATTGTGCGCCGTGACCTGAAAATTACCGAAGGTTCAACTGTCAGCGTCAACTATGTATCCGGTTCAAGTGGAGACCGCATTGAGAAAATGTTTCTTTCAAAACGCAGTCTCAAGGCAGGCAGCCGTGTCTTGATTGTGGATGACTTCTTGAAAGGCGGCGGAACTGTCAACGGGATGATTAGTCTCTTGCGTGAGTTTGATTCGGAATTGGCTGGTGTAGCGGTCTTTGCGGACAATGCCCAAGAAGAACGTGAAAAGCAGTTTGACTACAAGTCACTCTTGAAGGTAACCAATATTGATGTCAAGAACCAAGCCATCGATGTTGAGGTTGGTAATATCTTTGACGAAGATAAATAAGAGATAGAACTAAAGGTTGGAACGATTGTCCCAGCCTTTCTTTGCAAATAGAATAGAAGGAAACTTATGAAAACACCATTTATCAATAAAGAAGACTTAGAAGCGATTGTTGCCGAGTTCCCGACTCCCTTTCACTTGTATGATGAGAAGGGAATTCGTGAAAAGGCAAGAGCCGTCAACCAAGTCTTTTCGTGGAATAAGGGCTTTAAGGAATATTTTGCAGTTAAGGCTACTCCCACCCCAGCTATCTTGAAAATTCTCCAAGAGGAAGGCTGTGGTGTGGACTGCTCTAGTTATGTAGAACTTTTGATGAGTCATAAACTGAATTTCCCTGGTTCTGAGATTATGTTCTCTTCAAACAACACGCCAGACAAGGAATACGCCTATGCGCGTGAATTGGGTGCGACCATTAACTTGGATGCCTTTGAAGATATTGAACATCTAGAGCGTGCAGCAGGCATTCCAGAAATCATCTCATGTCGTTACAATCCTGGAGGCGTTTTTGAACTAGGGACAGACATTATGGACAATCCTGGCGAGGCTAAGTTTGGAATGACCGAGGACCAGCTATTTGAAGCTTTTGCCATCTTGAAGGAAAAAGGAGCGAAGACTTTTGGGATTCATTCCTTCCTAGCGTCCAATACCGTGACCCATCTCTATTATCCAGAGTTGGCTCGTCAGCTTTTTGAATTGGCTGTTGAAATCAAGGAAAAGTTGGGCATTTCGCTAGACTTTATCAATCTTTCTGGCGGTATTGGTGTCAATTATCGTCCAGACCAGGAGCCGAACGATATCGCCTTGATTGGTGAGGGAGTTCGTAAGGTTTATGAAGAGGTTCTTACGCCAGCAGGTCTTGGTCAGGTCAAGATTTTTACCGAATTGGGTCGCTTTATGTTAGCCCCTCACGGTGCTTTGGTCACAAGAGTTACTCATAAGAAGGAAACCTACCGTACCTATCTAGGTGTGGATGCATCAGCAGTCAACCTCATGCGTCCAGCTATGTACGGAGCTTACCATCATATTACTAACGTGACCCATCCAGATGGACCAGCTGAAGTGGTAGATGTGGTTGGTTCACTCTGTGAAAACAATGATAAATTTGCAGTGAATCGCGAACTGCCTCATACAGAAATCGGTGATTTGCTGGTAATTCATGATACAGGTGCCCACGGTTTTTCAATGGGCTACCAGTACAACGCCAAACTTCGTTCTGCGGAAATCCTCTATACCGAAGAAGGTAAGGCCCGTCAAATCCGCCGTGCAGAGCGCCCTGAGGACTACTTTGCAACCTTGTATGGCTTTGATTTTGAAGAATAAAATGATAAGTAATTGAAAATGAAATTGAAAAACAGATTGCTTTCTAAAAAATAGGCAAAAATCTTGTTTTTCCTTAAAGTCGTGATATAATAAAACTATAAAACGTTTTCAAGGAAGGTAACGATATGTCTGAAGAAACAATTGATTATGGACAAGTGACAGGAATGGTGCATTCGACAGAAAGCTTTGGGTCAGTAGATGGGCCTGGTATTCGCTTTATTGTCTTTTTGCAGGGCTGTCACATGCGTTGCCAGTATTGCCATAACCCGGATACTTGGGCTATGGAGTCCAATAAATCACGTGAACGGACGGTAGATGATGTCTTGACAGAGGCCTTGCGCTACCGCGGTTTCTGGGGAAATAAGGGCGGTATTACAGTCAGTGGAGGAGAAGCCCTTTTGCAGATTGATTTCCTGATTGCCCTCTTCACTAAGGCTAAGGAACAAGGAATCCACTGTACCTTGGATACCTGTGCCCTTCCTTTCCGTAATAAACCACGTTACCTTGAGAAGTTTGACAAACTCATGGCTGTCACTGACTTGGTTCTCTTGGATATCAAGGAAATCAACGAAGAACAGCACAAGATTGTTACTAGCCAAACCAATAAAAACATCTTGGCCTGTGCTCAGTATCTATCAGATATTGGAAAACCTGTCTGGATTCGCCACGTGCTAGTTCCAG